>JAVXWK010000240.1:0-23026 GCA_032230575.1 Pseudonocardiales bacterium
TGGAGTACGTCACCGGCCCGCTGCCCAAGCAGGTGTTCTCCGCGTGGCACAAGGTCTTCCGGCTCTCGCTGCCGAACAAGAAGCCCAAGGTCAAGACGCCGGACCGCGACAAGGAACTCGTCGCGGCGTAGTTCCGGTATTGGTTTAGATCTTTCGGCCGTACCGGACACACCTCCGGTTTCGGTGAGATCCGTGGGAAGGACCCGATTCACCACACCCCTGCGGGTGAACGGGTCCTCCGACGGAGGAACTCATGCGAAGGGTCTACCTCGTCGCGGCCACCCTGCTGACGGCCGCGACGATATTCACGCCTGTCTCCCACGCGGCCCCTGCTGCGATCACCGAGACGGTGTACGTCGAATCCACAATGGACAGTGACTCGGACGGCAAGCTCGACCGGATCGCCGCGGACGTGATGCGTCCGGACACGGCCGGGAAGGTGCCGATCGTCATGGAGGCCAGCCCCTACTACGGGCTGGGCACCTTCGCGGCGAAGGCGATGGACGTGCCACGCGGCTTCAGCCGGTGGTACGACGAGTACTTCGTGCCGCGCGGCTACGCGGTCGTCGAGATGGAGATGCAAGGCACCTCCCGCTCGACCGGCTGCCCGACCACCGGCGGCCCCGAGGACACCGCTAGCGTCCGCGCGGTCGTCGACTGGCTGAACGGCCGCGCCAAGGCCTTCTACGCCGACGGCAGTCCGGCCACGGCCAGTTGGAGCACCGGCAACGTCGGCATGCTCGGCGTGTCCTACAACGGAACCCTGCCCAACGCGGCCGCCGCGGCGAACATCCCCGGCGTCAAGACGATCGTGCCGATCGCGGCGATCTCCAGCTGGTACGAGTACTCCCGCGACCAGGGCATCGCCTACCGCGGCGCGCACGCCAAGGACTACCCGACCTATCTCGCCAACTACGTGATCAGCTCCGCCCAGAAGGCGAAGTGCAAGCCGGTACTCGACAAGCTGGCGGCCGAGGACGGCGACGAGTCCTTCGACTACACGTCGTTCTGGAAGGCCCGCGACTACCGGCAGACCGCGCAGAACGTCACGGCGTCGGTGTTCGCCGTGCACGGCCAGTCGGACTGGAACGTCAAGCCGTCGCAGTTCGGCCGCTGGTGGCAGCAGCTCGCGGAGCGCAACGTGCCGCGCAAGATCTGGCTGCACCGCGGCGGGCACCTCGACCCGATCTCGTTCCGCCAGGCCGAGTGGCAGCGCGTGATGGGGCTGTGGATGGACTACTGGCTCAAGGGCGTGCAGAACGGGATCATGAACGAGCCCATGGCCGACTTCCAGAAGCCCGACGGCACCTGGGAACAGGACGCCGCCTGGCCGCGGCCGGGCACCAGGGACACGACGCTGTACTTCGGCCCGGCGGCCGGTGGCATGTCAGGTTCGCTGACCACCGCTCCGGGAACCGGCACGCAACGCCTGGGGGACAACGCGAACCTCAGCGAGACGCAGATGATGGCCAACCCGGAGACGGCCGACCCGCGCCGGCTCGTCTACGTGACGCCTCCGCTCACACAGGCCGCGCGGCTGTCCGGCGAGGTCAGCCTGACGACGCGAGTGGCGTCGAACCGGGCGTCGACGCCGTTGACCGCGTTGCTGGTGGACTACGGCCCGAGCACCCAGGCGGTGATGACCGACCGGTCGCCGATCCAGCTCTCCACCGAGACCTGCACGCGAGCGGACCTGCGTGACCGCACCGGGTGCGCCCGTCCGCCGGACGTCTCGGTGCAGGCCGTCAGCGCGACCATGCTGACCCGCGGCTCCATCGACGCGAAGAACCGCACGTCGCTGGAGATCTCGACCCCGTTGCCCACCAACGGGACCGTGGACGTCAGCTGGCGACTGCACACCAGGGACGCGCTGATCCCGGCCGGTCACCGCATCGGCATCGTGATCGTGACCAACCACAGCGGTTACGTGGCAACGGACACCGGAGCTGCCGGTATCGCGTTGAACGTGTCGCTGGGTGTCAGCAAGGTCGTGCTGCCGATCGTCGGCGGCGCGGTGATCACGAACTAGAACTGTCCGTGTCTTCCGGCGCCGCCCGCGAACCTGGCGGCGCCGGAGGCACCTTCCCGTTGCACGATCGGCACTCCGGCGACGCCTTCCGCGCGCAACGCATCCGCCACAGGCAGATCGAGGCCCGCATAGGTCGACGCACGGTCCGTGAGCACGCATTCGAACGGGAACGAGGCGATCTGCGAGGCCAGCTCCATCGCCACGGTCACCGCCTGGCCCGGTTCGACGACGCGGTTGGCCAGGCCGATCGCCAGCGCCTCGTCGGCGGCGACGGGTCGTCCGGTCAGAATCAGGTCGAGCGCACGACCCAGGCCCACGATCCGGGGCAGGCGAACCGTGCCACCGTCGATCAACGGCACACCCCAGCGCCGGCAGAACACGCCGAACACCGCGTCACTCTCGACCACGCGCAAGTCGGCGAGCAGGGCGAGTTCCAGCCCACCCGCGACCGCATAGCCGCTGACGGCCGCGATCAACGGCTTGCCGAGCTGCAATCTCGAAGGCCCCATCGGTCCCGCCCCGCCGCCGGAAGGGTCGAGTTCGTTGCGGCGCGCGGGATCCCCGACGGAGGTCAGGTCCGCGCCCGCGCAGAACGTCCCGCCCGCACCGGCGAGCACCGCGACACGCTGGCTGTCGTCCGCCTCGAACGCACGGAACGCGTCCAGCAGCTCGGCAGCCATCGGCCCGTCGACCGCGTTGCGGCGGTCCGGCCGGTTCAGCCAGATCACCGTGGTGGTGCCGGTGATCTCGACCCGCACGTCGTTCACGAGTCCTCCACGAGGGCGTCGAGTTGTCCCTGCACCCGTTCGGCGTCACTGTTCTTGCCCTGCTGCCGGTAGAGCTCCACCGCCTCCTGCCACACCGAACGCGCCTCGTCGCGCTGACCGAGCGCGAGGTGGGAACGGCCGAGCCGGTCGAGGGTGTGAGCGGCCTCGACGGAGTTGCCCTCGGCGTCGTACAGCACAAGCGACCGCCGGTAGTGGCTGACGGCCTGATCGTGGTTGCCCGACAGGTGCTCGACGTAGCCGAGACTGTCCAAAGTGGTCGCTTCGCCACTGGGGTTGTGGTGCAGCCGGTGCAGGGCGAGGGCTTCGTTGCAGTGTTCGCGGGCCGTGTCGTGGTCGCCGAGGCTGGCGGCGGCCCAGCCCACCGTGTTGAGCGAACGGGCGATCCGCAGCGGGTCGCCCAAAGCGCGGTGGAGGTCCAGGGTGCGCCGGGCGTGGTGCAGGGCCTCGCGGTCGTCACCGCGCATCGTCGACGTCCAGGCCAGCGAGTGGCGGGTGTGGGCCTGCTGGGTGAGGTCGTTGTGCTGCTCCGCCAGCGCCAGTGCCTGCTTCAGGTGCCACACGGCCTCCTCGTGCTCGCCCAGCAGGGCGTGGGCGGTGCCGAGACTGCGCAAGGTGCGGCAGTGGTCGGCCGGATCGGGCAGGTGGCCGGTGCTCTCCGCCGCGACCCGCCACACGGCGACTTCGGCGTGGCGGTGGCCTCCCCGGTAGTGGTAGGTCGCCAGGGACCAGGCCAGCTGCCACACGACGTCGTGCCGGCCTCGTTCGGCGGCGGTGTGCTGGGCGGCCATCAGGCAGGTGTGCTCGGCGGTCACCCAGGCGAGCGCGTCCGTCAGCGGATGCGGGGTCCCCGGCGAGGTGAGCTGGATCGGTGGGCGCAACGGGTTGAGCAGGCGGTCGGCGGCGTAGGCCGTGTGCAGGTAGAAGTCGACCACCCGGTCCAGCGCCGCGTCCCTCAGCGCATCGGGAGCTTTGGTCGCCGCGTAGCTGCGGATCAGGTCGTGCATGGAGTACCGGCCGTCCGGACCGCGCTGCAGCAGCGACGCCTCCTGCAGTGCCCGCAGCACTCGCGTCGCACGGGCCGGGGTGAGGCCGGTGAGGCTCGCCGCGGCGGGCAGGCTGATGTCCGGGCCGGGCGCGACTCCGAGCAGCCCGAACACTTCCTGCTGCTCGGCCGTGAGCGCCTGGTAGGAGGTGGCCAGCACGACGGGCAGGCTCGCGGCCGGATCGTCGTCGTCCAGCGCGTCGACGCCGAAGTCGCGCACCTCGTCGGCGAGTTCGGAGAGTCGCAGGCGCGGCTGGGTGGCCGCGCGTCCGGCCAGGATTCCCAGTGCCAGCGGGAAGCGGCGGCAGTAGCCCAGCAACGCCGTGACCGCGTCCGGTTCGGCGGCGAGCCTGGCCGCGCCGAGCCGTTGTTCGAGCAGCGCGCGGGCTTCGTCGTCGGACAGGAGCGGGAGGTCGAGGTGCCGGGCGCCGTGCCGGGTGACCAGCCCGGCGAGTACGCGGCGGCTGGTGACGACCACCGTGCACGGCCCGGCGCCGGGCAGCAGCGGCACGACCTGCTCGGCGGTGGCGGCGTTGTCCAGCACGATCAGCATCCGGCGCTCCGCGACCAGGCTGCGGAACAGCGCCGACCTCGCCTCGGTGGCGGACGGGGTCCTGTCGTCCTCGACTCCCAGCGCGTCGAGGAACCCGCGCAGCACGGTGCCGGGCTCGAGCGGTGACGTGTCGGGGGAGAAGCCGCGCAGGTCGACGAACAGCTGTCCGTCCGGGAAGCGTTCGGCGTGCCGATGGGCCCAGTGCAGCGCGAGCCACGTCTTGCCGATCCCTCCCGCGCCGGCGACCGCGGAGATCACCACGGTCCCACCGGTGGTGTCGAGGCTCTCCAGCTCCTCCCGGCGGCCGACGAACGGCACCGGCGCGGCGGGGAGCTGGCGGGGCACGAGCCGGACCGCGGTCGTGTCGTCGGCGAGCAGCTGCTTGTGCAGTTCGCGCAGCGCGGCGCCCGGTTCGGTGCCGAGCTCCTCGACCAGCCGCTCGCGGACCAGCCGGTAGTGGTCCAGCGCGTCGGCGGTGCGGCCGGCCTGGTGCAGCGCCAGCACGTACTGGCCCTGCACCCGTTCGTCCAGCGGAAGTTCGGCGGCGCGGGTGGCCAGCTCGACGACCAGCTGACCGCCGTGGCCGAGCCGGAGCCGGGCGTCGACCAGGTCGTGCCGGACCGCGAGTCGTTCCAGCTCCAGCTGTGCGCGTTCGGCTTCGGCCCACTCGCCGGCCAGGCCTGCCAGCGGTTCCGCCTGCCACAGCTCCAGCGCCTCGGTCAGCAGCTTCGCGGCGTCGTCCGGAGCCGTTCGCGCCCGTGCGCGGAGTTCGCGGAACCGCAGGAGGTCCACCGCGTCGCCCATCAACGCGTAGCCACCGGACCGGTGCTCGACCGTCAGGCCCTCGACGTCGGCCAGCGCCTGGCGCAGCCGTGAGATGTAGCTGTGCAGCGTGGAGCGTTGCGGCGCGTCCGCGCCCCACACCCGGTGGAGCAGCCGGTCCGCGGGCACGATCCGGCCCGCGTCGACCGCGAGCGCGGCCGCCAGGCATCGCTGTTTGGGATGCCCCAGATCGACCGGCACCCCGTCCGCGAGCGCGGCCACTTCCCCGAGTAGACGCAGCAGTTTCTTCACCTTCTCCCGTCCCGCGCCCAGCCTATAGACCCTGTGGGAGCTGGCCACCGCGGCGGAATGACGGAGCAATGGGAATCTGGAATTCGCCACGACGAGGTGGGAGCGCAACCACGCGAATAGCAGATATTCGGTGCCAAACGAAGCTTTCACGGACTTCTCGGAAACCTGTTTTTTCTTGAGCCCATCGTCTCGTTTGGTGGGAGTTTCGGGCGTGTGTGGGTTGGGGTACTCGGCGGTCTGGGTGTTCCCCTAGAGTTTTGGTCATTATGGTCGTGGTGAGACTGTTCCGGTCCTTTTGGTCCAGACCGGGACAATGTCAGGGCAACCTTAAATTCATATCCCGGGCGCTGCGGGGCGGTGGTCTTAACTCTGCCGGAACGCGCCTCGCGACCTGCGCGAACAGGCATGAAATGCATGGGAAACCGCACCTGCCGACGAATCCGCGAGGAGGTGGCGTACTGAGACGTATATCTGGCCATCGGAGTTTTGGCCTACCTATCCTCAATTGCACGCCGCCGAAGTGACTGAACAGCCGACGGGGAGAGAGTGTGGAGCGTCGGATTCTGGAAGAGCTCACGGACTCGGCGATACCGGAAACGACCGGTCCCAGGTGGTCGTTGCACGGCCGAGTCGATCAGGTGTCCCGCATCGAAGCGTTGATGCGGGAAAGCGTCGAGAGACCGCGAGCACAGGTCGTCGTCCTCGAGTCCGGTGCCGGCACCGGCAAGACCCGGTTGCTGCTGGAGGTGATGGCCTCCGCGGCCCGGCGCGGGTTCGCCGTGGTGAACGGCGCGTCGGACCAGCCGGGCCTCGTGCGGGCGGTGACGCTGGTCAACCCCCGCAACGGCAGGCAGGAGGACGACCGCGTCGGTGCCCTCGCCGGCCGGTTCGAGGCGCAACTGGCGGGTCATCTCCGCCGCGGACCGGTGCTGGTGGCCGTGGACGACGCGCAGTGGACCGATCTGACGCTGCTGCACGCACTGAGTGCCGTCGCGTCCAAGTTGGACAGCTCGCCGGTCTTCTGGTTGTTCGCGGTGCACGCGGATCATGCCGGCTCGCCCAACAGCGTCGTGTTGCGCACCATCGCGCGCAAGCACCGCGCCGAGTGGCTGGGCCCGCTGGAGCCGTTGACGGGTGAGGCGGTCGCCGGGATCGCGGGCGACCTGCTCGACGCGACGCCCGGCGATGACGTGGTGGCGTTGTGCGAGAGTGTCGGCGGCACCCCGCAGGCGATCGTCGACCTGGTCCTCGACGTGCGGCGAGAAGGCTGCGTCACCGTCACCGACCACGTCGCGCGGCTCACGTCCGGGCCGATGCCGACCGGGGTCTCCTCGGCGGTCGAACCGGATCCCGGTGCGCCGCTGCCCCGCCCGTTCGTGCGGCTGATGCAGGCTCGGTTGCGGGAGCTGTCGACCCGTGCGCAGGAGGTGCTGCAGGTCGCGGCCGTCCTCGGGCACAGCTTCGCGCCGCAGGACCTCGCCGAGATGCTCGGGGAACGTCCCGCCCAGCTGCTCGGCCCGTTGCAGGAGGCGCTCGCCGCCGGGTTGATCGGCAGCCACGCCGACCAGTTCGTGTTCCACCGCGAACCGGTGTGGCGCGCGGTGCTCGACACCGTGCCCGAGCTGTTGCGCTCGATGCTGCACCGGCAGGCAGCCACGATGCTGCTCAGCCATCCGCGTGGCCGGATCGAGGCCGCGGCGGTGCACCTGGTGCACTGCGCGGTGCCCGGCGACGAGGAGGAGATCGGCACGATTCGTGAGGCGGCGCAACGGATGCTCGCAGCCTCGCCCCAGGCCGCGTCGGCCCTCGCGACGCGGGGACTGCGGATCGCGCCACCGGACAGCACCGACCACGTGGCGCTCGCGACGACGGCGACCGCGGCTCTCGTCCGGCTCGGCAACCTGAGCGAGGCGGTCGAGCTCGCCGAGGAGCAGCTGCGGGTGCACGCGGGCTCCTGTCCCGAGTTCACCCGGCCGTTGCGGACGTGGCTCGCCACGGCGTTGATGCTGCGCGGCGACACCTCGGCGGCGTTCGAAGTCTCGAAGGAGACGCTCGCCGCCACCAAGTCCCGCGGTGCTTCCAGCGAGCCATGCCCGGAACTGCTGCTGCTCAACGCGATGTCGCACAACGACCACAGCAAGGTCGCCGAGGTGGCGAACCGGGTGCTGGACCTGCCCGGACCGCACAGCGACGACGTCCGCGCGGCGGCGTTGAACGTGCGGGCGATGGCGCACTGGCGGGAAGGCAGGCTCGACGCGGCCATGGGTGCGGTCGACGAGGCGGTGCGGTTGCGCGGTCCGCTGACCCGCGCGTGGCAGTGCGATCCACTGTGGACTCGGGCGTGGTTGCTCACCAGGGTCCGCCGGCTCGACGAGGCGCTCGACGCGGCCGAGGCGGCGCGCAAGGCGATCGACACCGAGCACAACGGTGTGCTGAGCCCGGTCCCGCTGGCGCTGCGCGCGACGATCCTGCTGGCCAAGGGTGATTTGAACGCCGCTGAAGCAGATGCGACGGCCGGGCTCGCCGCGTCCGAACGCGCGGAAATGCCGTTGTACGAACCGCAGTTGCGCGCGGTTCTGGTGATCTCGGCGTTGCGGCGCGGCGATCTGGCGCAGGTGACGGATGGCTTGCGACGGCTTGAGGAGTGCGCACCCGCCGAGCGCGCGCAGCCGTGGTCGGCTCTGGTGCGGGTGTTGTCCGCGCTCGTCACGTCGGCACGGCGCGGAGTGCAGGCGGCGATGGAGGAACTCCGCGAGGTGCTGGTGGATCCGGAGCAGTGCCGGGTGCTGCTGCTCGAAGACCCGTCGATGACGGCGTGGTCCGTTCGCACCGCGTTGTCCGCAGATGCTCGCGATCTCGCCGAGACGGTGGTCGTCGCCGCGGAGAAGATCGCGGCGGGAAACCAGTGCTACGCCACGCTCGTGGCCGCCGCCCGGCACGGCAGGGCGTTGCTGGACGGCGATGTCAGCGGGCTGGCAGGCCTGGAGGAGAGCTACGGCGATCCGTGGGCGGCGGCGTCGGTCATCGAGGACACCGGGACGTTGCTGCGTGATGGTGACGGGGACCGCGAGCAGGCGATCACCGAGCTGAACCGGGCGATGGCCGCGTTCGACGAGCTCGGCGCGGAGTGGGACTCGGCGCGGGTGCGGCGCAAGCTGCGCAGGCTCGGGGTGCGCAGGCGCCACTGGAACCACGAGGCACGGCCGGAAACCGGGTGGGACAGCCTCACCAGCACCGAGGCCAAGGTCGCGCGGCTGGTGGCACGGGGCCTCACGAACCGGCAGGTGGCGAGCGAGATGTTCGTGTCGCCCCACACGGTCGGGTTCCACCTGCGGCAGATCTACCGCAAGCTCAACATCCAGTCGCGGGTGGACCTGGCTCGTATCGCGCCGTGAGTGCCCGGTCGTGAGCATGGGAACGTGCTCACGACCACCTACCTGCGCGAACGTGCAGTGTCGCGGTGTCCGTCGGCGCCCTTAGCGTCGTTCGCGTGGAACAGATCCAGCTTCCCGACGGCAAGAAGGTCTGGCTCGTCTCGGACTACGCGGGCACGCGGAGCGTCCTGACGGACCCGCGGCTCACCACCGACCCGTTTCGCATGGGCGACAAGGCTCCGTTCTCGGCGTTCCCGGAGTCGGTCGCCTCGGTGATGGCGCACGACATGCTCAACAACGACCCGCCTTCGCACACCAGGCTGCGGCGGCTGGTCACGCCGACGTTCACCGTGCGCCGGATCGCCGACCACCGCCCGTACGTCGAGCAGGTCGCCGCGGACCTGCTCGACAGCTTCGGTGAAACCCCGGATCTGGTGGGGGACTACGCCGGCCCGCTCGCGACCACCGTGCTCGGAGTGCTGCTCGGAATTCCGGCGGAGGACGCTGCCGACGTGCGGTACTGGTCCGAGCTGTTCGTGCTGGACCTGTTGACGCGCAACGACGAGGCCATCGACGCCACCCACAAGCTCTCCGGCTACACCAAGAAGCTCGTGGAGGAACGTCGCCGGAATCCGGGCGACGACCTGGTTTCGCGGCTCGTGTCGATGCGTGACGACGAGGACCGCCTCAACGACGAGGAGCTCGCGTCCACCGTCTTCACGCTGGTGATCGGCGGCCAGACCGCGACGACCCAGCTGCTCGCCAAGGCGTTGTACCTGCTGCTGACCCACCCCGACCAGCTGGAACTGCTGCTGGCGGACTGGAGCCTGCTGCCGTCCGCGGTGCACGAGGTGCTGCGCATCGACCCGCCGCTGCAGATGACGTCGTTCCGGATGGCGACCGAGCCGATCTCGTTGGACGGCAGGACCGTGCCTGCCGGCGACATCATCGTGTGCGCCCTGAAGGACGCGAACCGCGACCCGGCCCGGTTCACCGACCCGGAACGGTTCGACATCCAGGGCGGCGACAGCCAGCACCTCGGCTTCGGCCACGGCCTGCACCGGTGCATCGGCGCGAACCTCGCGGAACTCCAGTGCCAGGTCGGCATCACCGCCTTCTTCACCCGCTTCCCCCACGCCAAGCCGGTGGGGGAGGTGTCCTGGCGCCAGACGCCGCTGATCACCGCTCTCACTTCGCTCACCGTCGAACGAAACTGAGGAGAACCACTTGACCGACCGCCGCCGCATCGGGTTCGACAATCCGCACGGAGATCTGGGGTTCGACAACCCGGAGTTCTGGAACTTCATGTACGACGACGAGACCGCGCCGTGGCTCATCGACGGGCCACAGCCGGTCATCGCCGATCTCGTGCGCCAGGGCCTGGTGCGTGGTCGTGTGCTCGAACCCGGTTGTGGGTCGGGCGAGCACACGATCCTGTTCACCCAGCTCGGCTACGACTGTCTCGGCACCGACCTCTCGCCGAGCGCCGTGGACTACGCCCGCCGCACTGCTTTGGCGAAGGGCGTGCCCGCGGCTCGATTCGAGGTCGCGAACATGCTGCGCCCCAACGACTACCCGTTCCTCGCCGCGGGGTTCGACACCGTCGTCGACGTGGCGATGTTCCACGGCTTCGGCGCATACGGCGACAATCTCGATGTCGCCAAGCAGTACGCCGCCGTGCTCCACGACATCTGCAACCCGAACGCCCTCGTGCACGTCCTGGCCCACGCCGACGCCGGACCAGGCCTCAGCTCGGGCATCAGCTCTGACGTGATCAAGGAGAGCTTCAGCACCGGCTGGGCGATCGAGTCCCTGGAACTCTCCACCTACCGCGCCCGCGTAACCGAACTGATCGCTCGGGAAGCCGCGGATTCGGGCCTCCCGGCAGACGGCCCCCTGGACCTCCCAGCCTGGCTGGCCCGCCTCCGCCGAGTCTGAACAACGTCCGCAGGTACCACCAACTCGCAGTTGGTGGTACCTGCAGACGCCATCACTCGGAGAACTGGTCGGCGAAGTGGTCGAGGTTGGCGGCCACCTTGTCGTGCACCATCGAGCACTTGCGTGCCTGCTCGGCGAGAGTGCGGAACTTCATCGTCAGCGATTTGCGGGCCACGTCCGGGCGTGGGATGAAGGCGGGCTGCTCGTCCAGTTCGAAGGACGGGCCCGCGGTGCGGCCGTGACGGCCTGAAGGCACTGCCACCAGGAGTTCGCCCAGCGGGCGCATCACGCCGGTCATCACGTCGATCGCGGTGTTCATGAACTTCGAGCGGCGCAGGCTCGCGTCCGGGTTGCCGAAGTGCTGGACCATCAGCTGCAGCACCATGAAGTACGAGCCGTTGAACAACGCCGTGAGTTCGCGTGCGGTCGGGTCGGTCACGAGTTCCTTCGCGTGACCTTCGTGCAGCGTGGGGTTGCGTGCCACCGGGTACGCGGGGTTCCACTGCGCCCGGCCCTTCTCGGCGGCCGTGAGGCGTTCCTTCATGAGCAGTTCGGAGATCCGGACGAACGTGTCGTAGTGCGAGTCCTCGTCGGAGTCCTCGGTCAGCACATGGCCTTCACCCTGCTCGGTCACGAAGTCGATCGCGAACAACGCGCTGCGCAGGTCGTCGACCTCCAGCACGTAGTCGGGGTGCCGGGCGTTGACCGACTCCCGCATGAACAGCCGGTGCTCGCCACCGCCGCGCCCCTTGTCGACGAGGAACACGTCCGGAACCCGTTGCAGGCCTTCGCGGATGTCGCCGTACAGCTCGCTCAGCGACGCGTACTGGTGGTCGACTGAGGACGGTGCCGGTAGGTCGCCCAGCCGGACCGCGCCCACGAGCCCCTCGGGCTGCTCGATCTGGATGAACCGCTGCACGCTGCCGAGGTTGAACGCTTCGAGGCAGAAGTCCAGCGGCACCGGCAGCATCTCGTTCAGCGTGCCGAAGTCGATGCTCGGCACGTAGAACGGTTCCCCGGTGGCCATCAGCACGTTGTTGATGACCAGGAAGTGGATCATCTCCTCGCGCGCGACGTCCATCAGGCTCGCTCGCAGGCCACCCTCGCGGGTCTCGCCACCGTCGCCGCACATCAAAGTCAGCTGCTCGGGCGTCCAGTCACCGCGGCGCACCAGCTCCTCGCCGGCCCCGTAGGTGGGGATCGAGTAGGCCGCGTACAGGTACTGCAGCATCACGGCCAGCTCGATCGTCACGCCGTGCCGCAACGCGCGAATCAGCTCCGCGCGCGTGGTGATCGGCCGCGACGACCGTGCCAACGACGGCTCGATCGTCGGAACGGCCACCTCAGCGCGGCGGGCACGCAGGTACTTGAGCAGCAACCGAGCCTGCGGTCCGGTGAGGTCGCGGGTCTGCGGCATGTAGTACGTCTTCACGCGGTTGCGCGGATCGCACATGTTCCAGGTGATCTGGTAGTACGTGTCGATCCGGAACTTGTCGGCCAGGCTGAACACCTCGTCCGCCATGAACGAGTACATCAGCTCGTAGAACGAGAAGACCTCGCGGTACAGCAGGTCGAACGTGACCTCGTCCTGAGGCACGTCGTCCATCCACCAGTGATTCGGCAGCACCCGCACGGTCATCGACCCGCCGTGCGACAGCTCCAGCCTCGTCGCTCCGGCCTCGGCACCGCGAACCACGAACTGCCCACGACCCGCCGAGTCCGTGCTGATGACATCGGCGCTCAGCCGCACCACGTCGATGTTCTCGCGCTGGTCGAGCGGGAACGCGCGAGGGTTGTGGGACTGTCGGACGTGGACGGACTCGACCGCGCGAGGCACGCCGCGCACGAACGTCCGAACCTCGACCGCGACGTCCTGCGAACTGTCCGAAGCATCACGCGGGTGCTCCAGGAACAGGGACGCGTCGTCGACAACGACCACGACCTCCTGTTCACGTTCCACCACAACGCCTTCACTCACCAGGCACAGCGCCTCATCCGTCTCCGGGCAGGGCACCGTGACGACGCCGACTTCTCCAGGCACCGCCGCGAGAACCGCACCGGACTCAGTGCACAGCTGAAGATCATCCAGAGGAGCGAAGACGTTGAACGTGGCTCGACCCTCGTGCAGATCGACGGTCAGGCCGCCCAGCACTCGTCCCGAGGGAGAGGTCCGCGGCTCGTCAGCGTGCCAAGGAGCGATGGTGCCGCGCAGCTGCCACGCCATCGTGCCGGGCATCGGAGCGGGAGCGGGGTCAGCCATCACCAGCTGCACGACAACTCCGTCGGCCGAGCCGCTCTCGACCAACGAACGCAGCTGTGCGACAGCGGGAGAGGATCCGGCACTGTCGAGCCAGATCATCTCCTCGCCGGCCCGCACGACGAACTGGTGCACCACTCGGCCGTCCGACTGAAAGCGCGGCGGCTGCATCCCGTGCACCCCGCCGGAGAACATGTACTCGACGTCGTGCGAACGCCCGAGCCGCCCGAACCCGAACTGCCCCACCATGATCGTCGTGGACGTCTCGCACGCCGGGTCCACGTCGAAGATGCGAGCCCGGTTGAACGTCGTGGCGAGGTACTCGTTGTAGTGCCCCCACACGTCCACCGCGCGCCCGACCACGGCGTCGTCCGTGATCACGTCGCCCGCCACCAGCTCGACACCCGTGATCGCGGCATCGATGTTGAACGTGCCGTTGGCGCCGAACATCTCACCCTTGCCACCCACGCGGTCGAGGTACGCGTGGTACTCGGCAGCCGGACGATCACGTGGGAACGGCTTGCCGTCCATCAACGCGGTGTGGGTGGTGAAGTCGACAAGCCCGTTGCGCGGCCCTGTCGGCAACCTGGTCAGCGCGACACCGGCGAAGTGCAGGCGGGGCAGGTCGAAAACACTCATCGTCCGGTCTCCTCGATGAAACGAACGGCACGCTGGGCTGACTCGATGGCGCCGTCGATCCACCCGGTGACGGTCGCGCAGGGCTCACCCGCGAAGAACAACCTGCCGCGCTCAGGACGTGCGGCGCGATCACGTTCTTCCAGGCACGCTGCCTCGTCCTTGTTCCACCGCAGCACACCGGCACCGGAGCTCCACGGGTACTTGCCCCACGGCAGGCTCACGGCCTCGACGAACATCCCGTCCTCCAGCAGTTCGGGGTGCATGCCCGCGACCTCGTCGAGCACGAGCGCGTGCCGTTCCGCCTCTGGCAGGTCGTCGAGCACGGCCGCGTCGGCGCCGATCGTGTAACTGGCGAGCAGCGCGGCACCCCGGGCCGGATCGCCTTCCACCGCGGGGTAGTAGGTCTGCCGGATGTGCCCGCCGCCGTAGGACGCGCCGCCGTTGATGCCGTCGCGCTCCCAGAACGCGTCCCGGCACAGGAAGCCGATCTTGGTGGCGGGCCAGTGCGTGACCTCGTCGAGAATCGCCAGCTTGTCCTCGCTGAACCCTTCGAGGTCCAGCTTGCGCAGCACGGAGAACGGAATCGTGCTCAGCACGTGGTCGCACCGCAGCGCCAGTCCATTTGAGATGGTCACGGTCACGTGATCGTCGTGCACGGAGATCCCGCGCACCTCGTGACCCGTTCGGATCGGCCCGGTGATCCGGCCGGCGAGCGCCGTCGCGATCTGGTCCATCCCGCCTTCGAGCCGCCGCAACCCCGCGCTGGTCTCGTCGAGGATGTCGCCGATGAAGTGGTTGATCCGCCCGGTGCCGCTGGTGCGCACCTCGGGATGGGCCGCGAAGAACGCGTGCAGGTCGATCTGGTCGTGCGCCTCGCCGACGAGGAACGGCGTGATGTCGATGAGATCCACGGCTTCGAGCAGCGCGGCGAAGTCCGGCCGCAGCTCCTGCATGAAGCTGCCGGGCGCGATCGCGTCACCGATGGCGGTGATCCACGCTCCGAACAGGACGGTCTCGTCCTTGAGGTCGTCGGCCATGAGTTCCTGGTAGTCCTCCACCAGAACCTTGGCCGCGTCGCGCACGCGGACGAACCCCGCGCGGGTGCGGTGGTAGGCGCCGTCGTCGGAGAACAGCGTCCGGAACTCGCGGAGCTTGTGCGACAGCCCGAGCTTCTCGATGTAGTCCAGCGTGTGGCGGTGCTGCGCGGGGATCCGCATGGCCCCGAGCTCGACCAGCGGCGCGTCCGGTCCATCCCCGAACCGGTGGGTGTAGACCCGGCCGCCGACGCGCGGGCTCGCCTCGATCACCTCGACCTCGTGGCCCAGCGCTTCGAGCTCGTACGCGGCCGCGAGACCTGCCATACCCGCACCGAGAACGGTGACCTTCTTCCGTGGTGACATCACCAGTGCATCTTCTCGGCGCTCCCGCTTCCACCACATCACGCGATCCCGCGCGGTCCGCGGTGGATGCGCGCAGGTTCGTTTGACGACACGCTGCGTCTCAGTTCGCTGACCCCGCGTGATCGGAGAGGTTCTTCCGCGCACGCGTCTGAACCGGTGCCCGGCCCCCTAGCTTCGGCTCCGATCACGAAATCGTGAACCGGGACGAAGGGATCTCTGGTGGAAGATCATCGGATCAGGAAGGTCACCGTCCTCGGCGGTGGTACCGCGGGTTGGATGACCGCCTCCTACCTCGGCAAGGCGCTCGGCCCGGACGTCACGGTCACCGTGCTCGAAGCGCCGTCCATCCCGAGGATCGGCGTCGGCGAGGCCACCGTGCCGAACCTGCACAAGACGTTCTTCGACTTCCTCGGCCTCGACGAGGACGAGTGGATGCGGGAGTGCAACGCCGCCTACAAGATGGGCGTCCGGTTCATCAACTGGCGCACTCCTGGTGTCGGTGAAGGCGAAGCCCGCGAGCACCACGGCAAGCCGGACCACTTCGACCACCTGTTCGGCCTGCTGCCCAACCACGCGAACTGGCCGCTGTCGCACTACTGGACGGCCGAGCGGCTCGCCGGGCGCACCGACGAGCAGTTCGACTACGCCTGCTACCGCGAGTCGCCGATCCTCGACGCGAAGCTGGCGCCCCGGCACGCCGACGGGTCGCGGTGGACGAACTACGCGTGGCACTTCGACGCCCACCTGGTCGCGGACTTCCTGCGCCGGTTCGCCACCGAGCGCCAGGGCGCGGTCCACATCGAGGACGAGATGACCGAGCCGGTCATCGACCACCGCGGCCACATCACCGCGCTGCGCACCAAGTCCGGCCGCGTCGTCGAGGGCGACCTGTTCGTCGACTGCTCCGGTTTCCGAGGCCTGCTCATCAACAAGGCCATGCGCGAGCCGTTCCTCGACATGAGCGACCACCTGCTCAACGACAGCGCGGTCGCGACCGCCGTGCCGCACGACGACGAGGCGAACGGCGTCGAGCCGTACACGTCGGCGATCGCCATGAAGAACGGCTGGACCTGGAAGATCCCGATGCTGGGGCGTTTCGGCACCGGTTACGTCTACTCCAGCCGCTTCACCACCGCGGACGAGGCGACGAAGGAGCTCTGCGACATGTGGGGCCTCGACCCCGAGACGCAGCCGCTCAACCACGTGAAGTTCCGCGTCGGCCGCAACCGCCGCACGTGGGTGCGCAACGTCGTCAGCATCGGCCTGTCGTCGTGCTTCCTGGAGCCACTGGAATCGACCGGCATCTACTTCATCACGGCCGCGTTGTACCAGCTGGCCAAGCACTTCCCGGACAAGCGGTTCGACCAGGTGCTCGCCGACTCGTTCAACCGCGAGATCAACACCATGTTCGACGACAGCCGCGACTTCCTGCAGGCGCACTTCTCCCTGGCGCCGCGCGACGACTCGCCGTTCTGGCGTGCCTGCAAGGAACTGGAGCTTGCGCCGGACTTCAAGCAGAAGCTCGCCGCGTATCGCGCGGGTCTGGCGGTGAACATGCCGGCCGTCGACGAGACGACCTACTACGCGAACTTCGAGGCGGAGTTCCGCAACTACTGGACGAACTCCAGCTACTACTGCATCTTCGCGGGCCTCGACTACCTGCCGGAGCACCCGCTTCCGCTGCTGGAGCAGCGCGGTGACCTGGTGGCGGGCGCCGAGGTGGCGTTCGCGGAGATGAAGAACAAGCAGAAGGAACTGCTCGCGACGCTGCCGGCGCACTACGACCACCTGCGCAAGCTGCACGGATGATGAGCACGGTGTGCGTGGCGGGCGGTGGTCCCGCGGGGGTGATGCTGGGGCTGCTGCTGGCGCGGTCCGGAGTGGAAGTCACGGTGCTGGAGAAGCACGCCGACTTCCACCGCGACTTCCGCGGCGACACGGTCCACCCGGCCACGCTGCAGATCCTCGACGAGCTCGGCCTCGCGGAACGGTTCCACGAGCTGCCGCACCAGCGGGTGCACACGATCGGCGTGGTGCAGAACGGAAGCCGCATCGACATCGCGGACTTCCGGCGGCTCAAGGTGCGCTACCCGTACATGGCGTTCGTGCCGCAGTGGGACTTCCTCGATCTCATCGCGTCGGAGGCCAAGCGCTATCCCGGTTTCCGGCTGTTGATGAGCACCGAGGTCCTCGGTGTGGTGCGGGAGAACGGGCGCATCGCGGGAGTCCGGGTGCGTGGGCCGGGAGGTGAGTCCGAGATCCGCTCGACTTTGGTGGTCGCCGCGGACGGACGGCACTCGGCGATCCGGAAGGACGTCGGTGTGGTCCCGAAGCGGATCGGCAAGACGCTGGACGTGATCTTCTTCCGGATCTCGCGCCGGGACACCGATCCCGACGAAGGTCTGTGCGTGCGGGTCGGCGACGGCAAGATCTTCGGCGCGACGGATCGCCGGACGTACTGGCAGATGTTCACCGAGACGCCCAAGGGCGGCTACGAGAAGGTCTGCCGGGACGGGATCGAGAAGTTCCGCGCCGATCTCGCCGCCACCGTGCCGTTCCTCGCCGACCGCGTGCACGAGGTGTCCTCTTTGGACGACCTCCGGCTGCTGGAGGCGCGGATCGACCGGCTCGAACGGTGGCACGCGCCCGGCCTGCTGTTCATCGGGGACGCCGCGCACGCCATGTCACCGGTGGCGGGGTTCGGGGTGAACCTCGCGGTGCAGGACGCGGTCGCCACGGCCAACGCACTGGTCGAGCCGCTGCTCGACACGCAGCTGACCGGGGCGACGTTCGACGACTCACGGCTGGCGGCGGTGCAGAAGCGCCGGCGACTCACGACGACGTTGTCCCAGGGGTTGCAGCGGGCCACGCAACGGTTCGGGATCGACGAGGCGCTCGACGGGCCGGGTCAGCCGCCCGCACCGAAGCTGTTCGAGAGGTTCGCACCGGCGCAGTGGCTGATGAGCCGCGTGATCGGGCTGGGATTCCGGCCGGAGCACGTGCGTACACACGAAAGGACGATCTGATGCCACCACAGGCTCGTTTGATGCAGATGATCACCGGATACTGGATCACTCAGATCGTCCGTTCCCTGGCCGAGCTGAAGATCGCCGACCACCTCGCCGACGACCTCCTCACCGCCGAGGAGCTGGCGGCACTCACCGCTTCCGACGCCGACGCCATGTTCCGGCTGCTGCGCACCGCAGCCTCGCTGGAACTGGTCTCGTACGACGGTTCCGGGCGGTTCGGCAGCACGCCGATGCTCGAGATGCTGCGCGAGGGTGTGCCGGGCTCGTTGCGGGACATCGCGATCGTGCACGGTTCGCCCGCGCACTGGCTGTCGTGGGGCAAGTTCCCGGACGCCGTTCGCGCCGGAGAGCCGCAGACGCAGGCGGCGCTGGGCAGTGATGTCTGGTCACACTTCGCGGCGCACCCGGCCGAGTTCGAGATGTTCTCCAACTCGATGACCGAGCTGACGGACGGCTTGTCGCGCGAGATCGCGTCGTTGCTCGACATGAGCGGTGTCGAGACCGCTGTCGACGTCGGTGGCGCGAACGGTGCGTTGCTGCACGCGCTGCTGAAGTCCAATGAGGACGTTCACGGCGTGGTGCTGGACCTGCCGAGCGTGGAGCCGACCGCGATCGCCGAGGCCGAGAAGGCCGGGCTGAGCGACCGGTGCGAGTTCGTCGGCGGCTCCTTCTTCGACCCGCTTCCGCACGGTGATCTGCTCCTGTTGAAGGCAGTGCTGCACAACTGGGACGACGAGTCGTGCGTCCAGATCCTCACCCGCTGCCGCGAGGCGCTGAACCCCGGCGGCAGGGTCGTGGTCGTCGAGATGCCGCTCGGCCCGATCGGCGAGCCCGGCTTCGCGCCGTTGCTCGACCTCAACATGCTCGCGGTGGTGCCCGGCAGGGAACGCGACCTCGCGCACTACAGCGAGTTGTTCGAGGCGGCCGGTTTACGGCTTTCCACTGTCGTCCCCACCCGTTCCCCGCAAAGCCTGATCGAGGCCGTGGCGCTCTGACGTCCCGGTTCGTCCACTTCGGAGGATTCTTTTCATGCTGAAGAGTGTTGTTGTCGTCGGCGGGGGAACGTCGGGGTGGATGACCGCGTCGTACCTGACCGCCGCGTTCGGTGACCGGATCAACGTCACGCTCGTCGAGTCCGCCCGCGTCGGCGCGATCGGGGTCGGTGAGGCCACGTTCAGCACCGTCCGCCACTTCTTCGAGTACCTCGGGCTCGAGGAGAAGGACTGGATGCCGAAGTGCAACGCGACCTACAAGCTCGCGATCCGGTTCGAGAACTGGCGTGAGGAAGGCCATCACTTCTACCACCCGTTCGAACGGCAGCGCGTGGTCGACGGGTTCACCCTGCCGGACTGGTGGCTGCGCAACCCGTCGTCGGACCGGTTCGACCGCGACTGCTTCCTCGTGGGCACGTTGTGCGACAGCCTGAAGTCGCCGCGGCAGATGGACGGCTCGCTGTTCGAGGGCGGGCTGGGGGAGCGGTCGACGTACCGGACGACGTTGTCCGAGCAGTCGACGCAGTTCCCGTACGCCTACCACTTCGACGCGACTCTGGTGGCGAACTTCCTGCGGGACTACGCGGTCGCGCGGGGTGTTGAGCACGTTCTCGACGACGTGGTGGATGTGTCGCTGGATGAGCGTGGCTGGATCAGCCACGTCGTCACCAAGGAGCACGGTGACCTGTCCGGTGACCTGTTCGTCGACTGCACCGGGTTCCGCAGCCTGTTGCTGGGCCAGGCTCTCGAGGAGCCGTTCGAGTCGTACCAGAGCAGTCTGCCCAACGACTCCGCCGTGGCGTTGCGGGTGCCGCTCGACATGGAGCGCAAGGGACTTCGGCCCTGCACCACGGCGACCGCGCAGGAAGCCGGGTGGATCTGGACGATCCCGCTGTTCGACCGCATCGGCACCGGTTACGTCTACGCCAGCGAGTACTCGACGCCGGAGCAGGCGGAGAAGCGGTTGCGCGAGTTCATCGGCCCGGCCGCGGAAGATCTGGAAGCCAACCACATCAAGATGCGGATCGGTCGTTCGCGCCGCCACTGGGTGAACAACTGTGTCGCGATCGGACTGTCGTCCGGCTTTGTGGAGCCGTTGGAGTCGACCGGCATCTTCTTCATCCAGCACGGCATCGAGCAGCTGGTGAAGCACTTCCCGGACGCTGCTTGGGACGACGGCCTGCGCACGTCCTACAACAACCTCGTGAATCGCTGTATGGACGGTGTGCGCGAGTTCCTGGTGCTGCACTACTACGCGGCCAGGCGGGCGGACAACGAGTACTGGCTCGACACCAAGAAGCGCACGCTGCCCGACGGGCTGGCCGAGCGGCTGGAGCGATGGCGGACGCGCATTCCCGACTCGGAGTCCGTCTACCCGCACTACCACGGATTTGAGGCGTACTCGTACGTCTGCATGCTGCTCGGTCTCGGCGGCATCTCGCTGAAGCCGTCTGCCGCGTTGAAGCTGCTCGACCCGTCGTCGGCGCAGCACGAGTTCAAGCTCGTCGCGGAACAGGCCGCCGAGCTCGAACGCACGCTGCCCACCCAGTACGAGTACTTCGCGCAGTTCCACTGAGGAGTGTCGCCCGATGCAGAACGTTCTTCACCTCGTTGTCCTGCTAGGCGCGCTGTTCGCGGTCGCGGCGGCCGGTCGCGTGATCGCCCGGTCGCTGCGGTTGCCGTCGGTGATCGGCGAGATCGCGCTGAGCATCCTGCTCGGACCGGTGCTGCTGCACGCGTTCGGGCCGTCGGCGTTCGCGGCGGTGCTGCCCGCTGATGTCACCGGGTTGCTGAAGGGGATCGGTGAGGCCGGGCTGGTGTTGTTCCTGGTCGGGATCGTGCATCAGCTCGACCACGGTGCGAACGGGTTGCGCAGCGGGACGGTCGGGCGGATCACGCTCGGCTCGTTCGCGTTGCCACTGCTGACCGGGCTCGTGTTCTCGGCGTGGGTGTTGTGGCTCGCGCCCGCGGAAGTTCGTGGCACGGCTGACGTCTGGGCGTTGGTGCTCATGCTGGCCGTGGCGATGAGCGTGACCGCGGTGCCGGTGCTGGCGCGGATCATCGAGGAGCGCAAGACCGATCTGGGCCGGGCCGGTGACCTGTCGATGATGTCGTCGATGCTGATCGACACGCCTGCTTGGTTGTTGCTGGCGGTGGCTCTCGGGCTCGCCGCGGGTGGCCTCGGCGGTGTGTGGATCGCGTTCGCGACCATCGCTGCCGGTGGTGTGCTGGCGTTCCTCGGGTATCGGTTCCTGGGTAAGCACGACGGTCTGGCCAGCACATATCCGCGGATCTTCGCCGTGGTGCTCGGGGTGGTGGCGTTGGTTGCCGGCAACGGGATGCACGCGCTGGGGCTGACGTCGATCTTCGGCGCGTTCCTCGCCGGGCTGATGATTCCCAAGGGGCCGGCGTGGGAACGGGTCGTCGGGTTGATCAGCCGGGTCGGGCGGGTGTTCGTGCCGGTGTTCTTCGTGGTCGCGGGCATGACGCTGGCGACGGGCGGAATCGGCGCGCTGCCTTGGTTCGGCGTGGTGCTGGCGATCGTGCTGGGCATCGTGGGCAAGGTGGGCGGTGGGTACATCGGCGCGCGGTGGGGCGGCGAGGACGAGCTGACGTCGTTGAAGATCGGCGTGCTGGTCAACACCCGTGGGCTCACCGAGATCGTGGTGCTGCAGGTCGGTTACACGGCCGGGCTGTTGACGCCGGGGCTGTTCGTGGCGTTGCTGGCGATGGCTCTGGTGACGACGACGCTGACCGGCCCGCTGATCGACCTGCTCGACCGCCGGGTCCTGGTAGGTGCGCGATGACATCGTTCCGGGAGCTGATGGCCGGGTTTCCGACCGGCGTCGCGGTGCTGACGACGTTCGACGTCGACGACACGCCGTGGGGTATGACGATCTCGTCGGTGTGCAGCGTCTCGATGGATCCGCCCACGTTGCTGGTGTGCGTCCGCAACGGCAGTCCTACCTTGGAGTCGTTGCTGCGCAGCGGTTCCTTCACCGTCAACCTGCTGCACCACGCGGCCCGGCCGGTGGCCGAGCTGTTCTGCTCGGGTGATCCGGACAGGTTCTCGCGGGTAACGTGGGAGCGGCCAGTGGTGGGCGGTCCGCACCTGGTGTTCGACGCGCACGCCGTGGCGGACTGCGTGGTCTCACACACCCAGGAAGTCGGGACGCATGTCGTGGTGTTCGGCTCGGTTCGCGATGTCACGCACCGGTCGGCTCAGGAACCTCTGCTCTACGGCAAACGCCAGTACGCGGCCTGGCCGGCTACCGCCTGACAGACCAAAAGGGAGCCTTCACCACGAAGGCTCCCTTTTGGTCTGTCAGCGTGCGATCCACTCCGTCGCTTCGCGGATCGCCGGGGCCTGCCAGTGCGCGGCCTGGGGTCCGTTGATCTCGACGAAGCGCTTCTCACAGGTGAGAGCCTCAGCCGCGGTGCTCGACGACGTGAGCGGGACATCCGTCGTGCCCGCGCCGTGCAGGACGAGGGTCGGGGCGGCGATCGCACCGAGGGCGCCGCGCGGCTGGAGCCAGAAGACCTCGTTGAGCATCGCCCGGCCCACCGCGAACGTGGGGGAGATCCGCAGCTCCCCGGAGTCGCGGAGCTCGGTGGCCCAGTCGGTGCCGGTGAAGTGGTCCTGATAGTCGATCAGCGGGTTGACCAGGACGAGTTTGGCGACCTCCTGGGCCTTCCTGGCGGCATATCCGGCCGCGACACCGCCGGTCAGGCCGGTGGCGAGCAGGGTGGCCGGGGCATTGGCGACGTGCTCGCGCAGGTGCGTGAGGCCGGCGTTGATCGTGTTGAGCAGGCCGGAGAGGGTGAGTTCGTCCTGACGGCCCTCGCTCTCGCCGTGGCCGGGCAGGTCGAAGCGCAGGCTCGCGACGCCGCGGTCGGCCAGTTCGGTGGCG
>JAVXWK010000252.1:0-3674 GCA_032230575.1 Pseudonocardiales bacterium
GCTCGGTCGGGTGAACATGGCGCTTCAGGTGTCCTGAAACGCTGTTACCGATCCCTCGCGTAGGAGGAAGCGCGCGGGGGAGCGGACCAGCGGTGTGCGCACATGCCGATGCCGCGACGGTCGGGACGGTCGTCTGGCGGGGCTGTCCTGGCTCCGTGCGCCGCGCCAGGGTCTTGGTCGACGCGTCGCGGCTAAGGTCGCGACATGGGGCCGGACTGGTACTGCGACGAGGTCATCCCGGGCAACGTGAAGGTAGAGGTACTCGCGCAGACCGAGAACACGCTCGCGTTCCGCCCGCCGCTACCCGGTTTCGGAACCGATCACATCATCGTGATCCCCACCCGGCACGTCTCGTCGCTGCTCGACCTCGACGACGGCCTGGCCATCGAGCTGTTGACCACGGTCAAGAAGGTCGCCGCCTGGGCCGTCGATCAGCACGGCGGTTGCCAGGTGCTCACCACCCTGGGCGATGAGCAGCACAACAAGCACCTGCACTGGCACATCGCGGTCGGTGCGGGCGTCGCCCGGTTCGTTCCGCGCGCCTGAACGCAGCCTCGCTCGGAAGCTGGATCGCACAAGCGCACACCAACAGTCTCGCGAGGTGGGCGCGTGGGCGTTGTCACCGGTTGGAAGTGCGGGTGAGCGCCTAGGTTCGTCGTGTGGAGGATCGGGTTCCCGCTCGGCGGGTCATCGGGCTGGCCGTGCCGGCCCTGGGGGTGTTGGCGGCCGAGCCGTTGTACGTGCTCGTGGACACGGCGGTGGTGGGGCATCTCGGGGCGCTGCCGTTGGCCGGGCTGGCGCTCGGCGGGGTGTTGCTGACGCAGGTTTCCACGCAGCTCACGTTTCTCTCGTACGGGACTACTGCGAGGACTGCGCGGCTGCATGGGGCTGGGCGGCGGCGGGAGGCCGTTGAGGAAGGGGTGCAGGCCACTTGGCTGGCGCTCGCGGCTGGGCTGCTCGTGGTGGTGCTGGGGCAGGTGTTCGCGCGGCCGTTGGCCGAGTTGCTCGCTGGACGAGGCGGTGTGGCGGACGCGGCCGTGGAGTGGGTGCGGATCGCGTTGTTCGGGGCGCCGTTCATCCTCGTCACGATGGCCGGCAACGGGTGGATGCGCGGGGTTCAGGACACCAGGCGGCCGCTCAAGTACATCCTGATCGGCAACGGGATCAGCGCGGTGCTCTGCCCGGCGCTGGTTTACGGGGCTGGGTGGGGGCTTGAGGGGTCGGCCATCGCCAACGTGGTGGCGCAGGTGCTCGCGGCGAGTCTGTTCTTCAAGGCGCTCATCAGCGAGAAAGTCCCGCTCGCGCCGCATTACCAAGCCATGCGGGCGCAGCTGGGCATGGGGCGTGATCTTGTCCTGAGGAGCTTGGCGTTCCAGGCGTGCTTCGTCAGCGCGGCTTCGGTGGCGGCGCGGACGTCTGTGGCGGCTGTGGGGGCGCATCAGGTCGTGTTGCAGTTGTGGACGTTCCTGGCGCTTGTGCTGGACTCTCTCGCGATCGCCGCGCAGTCGCTCGTGGGTGCGGCGCTCGGGGCGTCCAACAAGAAGCAGGCCGAGAAGCTGGCGTGGCAGGTCACGCGGTACGGGCTGGTGTTCGGCATCGGGCTCGGCGTCGTTTTCGCCGCGCTGGCAACGGTTCTGCCGCACGCGTTCACGTCGGACGCAGGTGTCCTGAGCGAAATCCCCAACGCGTGGTGGTTCTTCGTTGCGCTGCAACCGATCGCGGGCGTGGTGTTCGCGTTGGACGGTGTGCTGCTGGGGGCGGGCGACGTGAAGTTCATGCGGACGGCGACGCTCGGAAGTGCGGTGATCGGGTTCCTGCCGCTGGTGTGGGCCGCGTACGCGTTCGGGTGGGGGTTGGCGGGCATCTGGACCGGGCTGTCGGCGTTCATGGTCCTCCGGCTGGTGGCTGTCCTCTGGCGGACGAAGAGCGGTGAGTGGGCCGTCGAGGGCGCTGTCCGATGACGCCCGAACGGGCGCTGTGTCCGACCTCACGGCATGAAATCGTTACCAATAAGGTTGTTTAGGCGATGTAACTAATGTCTGCCCGCCTCCGACCTGGGGAGAGTGCCGTCTTGCCGTCGGTCGATCGCGCCACCCGACTCTCGTGGCTGATCTGGACCACCGCCGTTTTCGTCTACTTCGCCGCCGTCTTCCACCGCACCACGCTCGGCGTCGCCGGGCTGGAGGCGAGTGAGCGGTTCGGGCTCGGACCCGCGCAGCTCGGTGTGTTCACCGTGCTGCAGATCGGTGTCTACGCCCTCATGCAGATTCCGACCGGGCTGCTCGTGGACCGGTTCGGGCCTCGCAAGATCCTCACCGTGGCCGCGCTGCTCATGGGCACCGGCCAGCTCCTCTTCGCCGTGGCCGACTCGTATGCGCTGGGACTCACTGCGCGCGCGGTGCTCGGCATGGGTGACGCGATGACGTTCATCAGCGTGATCCGGATCGTCGCCGCGCACTTCCCGCCGCGGCAGTACTCGCTCGTGGTCGCGGTCACGGCCGCGTTGGGCGGTGTCGGCAACCTCGTCGCCACCGTGCCGCTCACGCTCGCGCTCGGCTCGATCGGCTGGACGTGGGCGTTCCTCGTCGCGGGCGGCGTCACGGCGCTGTACTCGGTCGTGGCGTTCATAAGGATCAAGGACGTGCCGCACGGCTTCACCGCGCCGAAGCCGGAAACCGTGCCGCTCAAGCAGATCTGGCCCAAGGTCCGGCAGGCGTGGAGCGTGCCCGGCACCCGGCTCGGGTTCTGGGCTCACTTCAGCACCATGTCGACGCCGGCCGTGCTCGGTCTGCTGTGGGGGTACCCGTACCTCGTGCAGGCACAGGGCATGTCGGCCAAGGCGGCGTCGTCCACGCTCGGTTTGCTGGTCATCGGCGCGATCGTGTCCAGTCCGATCGTTGGCGCGCTCTTCTCTCGCAACCCCGAGTGGCGCATGCCGATCGCGGGCTGGTTCCTGGCGTTCGCGTTCACCGGGTGGGGCGTGCTGCTGCTGTGGCCGGGTGGTCACGTGCCGGTGCCGGTCATCGCCGTCGTGTTCCTCGTGCTCACGGTGGGCGGCCCGATCTCGGGCGTCGCGTTCGCGCTGGCCCGCGACTACAACCCGTCGCACCGGCAGTCCACCGCGAGCGGCCTGGTCAACGTCGGCGGCTTCCTCGCCGTCACGGTGGCGGCGCTCGGCGTCGGCGTGCTGCTCGACGTCACCGAAAGCCTGCTCACCCCGCAGACGGCGTTCCGAGTCGCCCTCAGCTTCTGCGTGATCGTGCTGGTTGTCGGCGGCTGGCGGATGCTCGTGTGGTGGCGGCGCGCGCGTGCCGCGGTGTTCGAGGCGGAGGAGCGTGGTGAGACGGTGCCGGTGCAGTTGCGGCGTCGGCGCTGGGACGCTCTGCGCGTCGCTTAGGATCTCGCGCCGTGAAACCCTCTGTTGCACCGGGCCTGGTCGTCGTCGACAAGCCGGACGGCATGACCTCGCACGACGTGGTGGCGCGTGTGCGCAGGATTCTCGGCACCCGCAAGGTCGGGCACGCCGGCACGCTGGACCCGATGGCGACCGGCGTGCTCGTGCTCGGCATCGAGCGCGCGACGAAACTCCTCGGCCACCTCGCGCTCGACAGCAAGGCCTACCTGGCGACGATCGTGCTCGGTTCGTCCACCACCACGGACGACGCCGAGGGCGA
>JAVXWK010000284.1:0-12199 GCA_032230575.1 Pseudonocardiales bacterium
ACCGGCGCGGGTGCCGGACTCGGCCGGGCGGAAGCGCTGGAGCTGGCGAGTGCCGGTGCCTCGCTCGTCCTCAACGACCTGCCGGGCTCGGCCGACGCCGCCGCGGCCGAGATCGAGGAGCTGGGCGCCAAGTGCGTGGTGGTAGAGGGTGACGTGGGCGAACGCAGTACCGCGGACGCCCTCGTCAGCGCCGCGCTGGAGGAGTTCGGCGGGCTGCACGTCGTCGTGAACAACGCCGGCGTGCTGCGCGACCGGATGCTCTTCAACATGTCCGACGAGGACTGGGACCTGGTGGTCCGCGTCCACCTGCGCGGCCACTTCCTGTTGTCGCGCAACGCCGTCTCGTTGTGGCGGCAGCAGTCGAAGTCCGCGGGCGAACCGATCTACGGCCGGATCGTCAACACCTCGTCGGAGGCGTTCCTGCTGGGGTCGGAAGGCCAGGCGAACTACGCGGCGGCCAAGTCGGGCATCGCGGCGCTCACGGTTGCGACCGCGCGAGGCACGTCCAGGTACGGCGTGCGAGCGAACGCGATCTGTCCGCGCGCACGCACCGGCATGACCGCGCACGTGTTCGGTGACGCACCGGAAGGCGACGACTCGCTGGCTCCGGAGCACGTCGCGAAGTTCGTCAAGCACCTGGCGGGACCGTCCGGCGACAAGATCAACGGTCAGGTCTTCGTCGTGCACGGCGGCATGGTCGCGCTGATGGCACCGCCCACGGTGGAGCAGAAGTTCGACGCCTTCGAAGACCTGGACGGCTACTTCGCCGACCGCGATCCGCAGAAGACCTTTGCCTGTACTGAAACGATGGCCCTGTAGGAGGAGCTGTGACGCTCACCGTCCAACCGCATCGCGAGACGCTGGGTCTGAAGGACGGCCGGCTCCTCATCGGCGGAGAGTTCCGCGAGACGGACGAGACCTGGACCCACCACCACCCGGCGACCGGCGAGGAGATCGGCAGCTTCGCCGTCGCGTCGGCGAAGGACGTCGACGCCGCGGTGCAAGCCGCGCGCAGGGCGTTCGACGAGGGTACGTGGGGCAGGTCGAAGGCCGGCGAACGCATCAAGATCCTGCGCAGGTACGGCGATCTCCTGCGGGAGCACGAGGAAGAGCTGCGCGGCCTGCAGGCGCTGGACAACGGCGTGCCGCTGTCGTTCGGCCAGATCTACGCGACCTCGGTCGGCATCGCGGCGGACATCTTCGACCACCACGCGGGCTGGATCGACAAGGTCGGCGGCCAGACGCTGCCGCCGTACCAGGGCGGCGACCACCTGGCGATGACGTTCCGCGAACCGGTCGGCGTCGTCGCGGCGATCCTGCCGTGGAACGCACCATTCGTGCTCTTCGCCCAGAAACTCGCACCAGCACTGGCCGCCGGCTGCACGGTCGTCGTGAAGCCGAGTGAGTACGCGAGCTTCTGCGTGATCCGCATGGTCGAGCTGCTGGTCGAGGCCGGACTCCCGGAAGGCGTGATCAACCTCGTCACCGGACCCGGTGACCCGACCGGCGAAGCGCTGATCACCCACCCCGGCGTGGACAAGATCAGCTTCACCGGCAGCCGCGCGATCGGCCGCCGGATCGTCGCGGCCTCGGCCGGCACGATGAAGCGCGTTTCCCTGGAACTGGGCGGGAAGTCGCCCGCACTCGTGTTCGCGGACGCCCCGAACGTCGGCCTCGCCGCGATGACCTGCATGGGCATGGTCACGATGGGCCTGTCCGGGCAGGCCTGCGTCGCGCACACCAGGGCGTTGGTGGCGCGCGAGGTCCAGGACGAGTTCGTCAACATGGCGACGATGCTCGCGAGCGCCGTGACGTTCGGCGACCCGTTCGACCCGGCCGTGCTCGCCAGCCCGTTGATCAACTCCGAGCAGCTCGACCGCGTGCTCGGCTACATCGAGAAAGGCAAGGAGGACGGCGCCCGCCTGGTCACCGGAGGCACGCGGCTCGAAGGCGACCTCGCATCCGGAAACTTCGTGGCACCAACGATTTTCGCCGACGCCAGCAACGACATGACGATCGCCCGCGACGAGATCTTCGGCCCGGTGCTCACCGTCGTGCCGTTCGACGACGAAGAAGAAGCCATCCGCATCGCCAACGACACCGAGTACGGCCTGGGCGCGGGCGTCTACACGAACGACGTGCGCAGGGCGTTCCGCGTCTCGAAGCGGCTGCGCGTCGGCATGGTCGGCATCAACGGGTTCCAGCTCGAACCGCACGTACCGTTCGGCGGCTACAAGCAGTCCGGGCTGGGGCGCGAGGGCGGGCAGAGCGCCTACGAGGCCTACACCGAGCTCAAGACCGTGATGATGCCGCTGACCGACGAGCTGATGTAGATGCGGCTCGACGGCAAGATCGCCCTGATCACCGGCGCGGCTCGGGGTCAGGGCGCGGCCGCCGCCCGCCGGTTCGCCGAGGAGGGCGCGCGGGTGATGATCACCGACGTCCTCGACGACCAGGGCAAGGAGCTCGCCGCCGAGCTGGGCGCCGAGTACTGCCACCTCGACGTGTCGAACGAGGACGAGTGGGCCGAGGCCGTCGCGTTCACCATCAGCACCTTCGGCGACATCACGGTTCTCGTGAACAACGCGGGCATTCTGCACTTCTCGGCGTTGGCGGACACCACACTCGCGGACTACCAACGGGTGATCGGCATCAACCAGGTCGGCACGTTCCTCGGCATGCGCGCCGTCGTGGAGTCGATGACGCGTGCCGGCGGCGGATCCATCGTGAACATCTCGAGTGTCGAGGGCCTCGGCGGCATGCCGTACCTGGTTGCCTACACCGCCAGCAAGTTCGCCATCCGCGGCATGACCAAGGTGGCCGCGATGGAGCTCGGGCAGCACGGAATCCGGGTGAACTCCGTGCATCCCGGCGCGATCAACACCCCGATGGTCGGCGAGGCACTGGGCCGTCCGGTCGACATCTCGCCGATCGGCAAGAAGGTCGCGTTGCGCAGGGTCGGCCAGCCCGACGACGTCGCGAACGTGGTGTTGTTCCTGGCCAGTGACGACAGCGCGTACTGCACCGGCGCCGAGTTCGCTGTGGACGGAGGGGCGACCGCGACGCACGCGCTGAGCTGAAGCCGGGTATCACGGGGCGGTCTTCGTGGTCTTCTGGGTAGGGAACTATCTGGGGGATTCGTGGCCAGGCGTGAACGTCCGTTGGTGTCCGGCGACGAGATCCTGCTGCGGTTCGCGGCGGATCTGCGCAGACTGCGGGAGAAGGCGGGGAACCCGACTTACCGGGAACTGTCCCGGCGCGCGCACTGCTCGGCGGCGAGCCTGTCTCAGGCCGCAGCCATCGGCACGCGCTTCTGCGCGAACCTCTGGGAGAACACGGGCGGGGGGTATGCGCTGCGCGGCGCGCCCTGCTTCAACATCCGCTGAGATCCGGGCAACCTTGGGAGGCCTTCTCGCGTCTTCATGATCGAGAGGTCAGACCTGGGGAGCTCATTGTGAAATCACTGCTGATCACCGCTGCGCTGGTGATCGGGCTGGCACCGGCCGCCGGTGCCGCCGAAGAGGCTGCGACACCCGTCCTGACGTGGCAGGACTGTCAGGACGGGTTCCAGTGTTCGACGGCCAAGGTGCCGTTGGACTACGACCAGCCGAACGGCACGAAGATCGACCTCGCGGTCATCCGGTTGCCCGCGACGGATCCGTCCAAGCGCATCGGCTCGCTGTTCGTCAACTTCGGCGGGCCCGGTGCGTCCGGGGTCGAACGGTTGCGCGGGCGCGGCAAGTGGGAGTGGCTGTTCTCGCCCGAGCTGCGGGCGAGGTTCGACGTGGTGTCCTGGGATCCGCGCGGCATCGGGCGTTCCGCGACCGTGCGGTGCTTCGACAGCGTCGAGGAGCAGCAGAACTTCCTCAACTCGATTCCCGTCTACCCGGACACGGCGGCTCAGGAGCCGGCGTTCTACGAGTCGTACCGGGAGTTCGTGCGGCGCTGCGAGGCGAAGTCCGGCGACCTGCTGGACCACGTCTCGTCCGCCAACACGGCGCGGGATCTCGACCTGCTGCGCAAGGCGGTCGGCGACAAGAAGCTGACGTACCACGGCATTTCCTACGGCACGCACCTCGGCGCGATCTACGCGAACATGTTCCCGGACAAGGTTCGCGCGCTCGCGTTCGACGGCTCGCTCGACTTCGTCGGCAACGCGACTGGGCACGGGAACCAGGGCACCACGGTGCCGCTGGACACGCGCCAGGACGTGCCGCGCGGTGTCGCCGAGACGTTCGACCAGTTCCTGTCGCTGTGCGCGGCTCCTGGGGCGAAGTGCGCGTTCGCGGGTGGCGACCTGAAGCAGAAGTGGGCTTCGCTGGTGGCGAAGGTGACGGCCTCGCCGGTCACCACCGCGGACGGCCGGTTCGACCGCGTCACGCTGATCAGCACCGTCTGGGACGCGTTGGCGCAGCCGGAGACCTGGCAGGACACCGCCAGGATCCTGCAGGGTGTGTGGGACGCACCGGCCTCGCTTCGTGCGGCCGGCGAGCCCTACGTCACCAACCGGTTCGAGAGCTACAACGCGGTGCAGTGCGCGGACAGCGACTTCCCGCGTGACACCGCCGCGTACACGGCGTACGGCAGGAGCGAGGACGAGCGCGTGCCGTACTGGGGCCGTCCGGTGGTCTACGACATGATGGCCTGCGCGTTCTGGCAGGGTCGTGACAACGACCGCTACACCGGTCCGTGGAACCGCTGGACGTCGGCGCCGATCCTGTTCATCAACAACAGGTTCGACCCGTCGACGCCGTTGCACGGCGCGCACGACGGCGCTGCCGAGATGTCCCGCACCGGGTTCCTGACGGTCGAGGGCTACGGGCACACGTCGATGTACGTGCACAGTGCGTGCGCGGAGAAGGTGAAGCGGGAGTATCTCTTCACCGGTGTTCTGCCCGCGCAGAAGACGTGCGGCATCGACAAGGGGCCGTTCGCCTGACGCTCGTGCGACACGAGAGGGGCTTCACCCGCGCCGGGTGAGGCCCCTCTTGCTTTCGGTTCCGGCTCATGACTACGGTAAGGAAATTGAACCGGTAAGAAAACTGAACCAGGAGGAACTCGTGCTGGCTGCCGCGCAGACCGTGGCCGATCTGGCCCGTTCGGTCGCACCGAAGACGGAGACAGGCCGGGCGCTGGCCCCTGAGCTGCTGGACCTGCTGCACTCGGAGCGGATGTTCGGGCTCGGTGTGCCGCGGTCGCTGGGCGGGACCGAACGTCCTCCCGGCGAGACGCTGGCCGTGGCCGAGACGATCGCCAGAGGGGACGCCTCCGCCGGGTGGTGTGTGTCGATCGCGGCGACGAGCGGGCTGCTCGGTGCGTATCTGCCTGCCGCCGGTGCGGAGGAGGTGTTCGGGGATCCCCGGTCCGTCGCCGCCGGGGTCTGGGCTCCGCGGGGGCGTGGTGCCGACGTCGACGGTGGTGTGGTGGTGTCGGGGCAGTGGTCGTTCTGCTCGGGGATCGGGCATGCTTCGTGGCTGTTCGCCGGGTTCGTCGACTCTTCCGGTGCGTTGAAGGTGGCGGCGTTGCCCAAGTCGTCGCTGGAGGTGCTGGACACCTGGCACACGACCGGCTTGCGCGGCACCGGGAGTCACGACTCGGTGGCACGGGACGTGTTCGTGCCTTCCTCCCGTGTGCTGTCCGTTGTGGACGGCCCGCCGTCGGATGCTCCCGCGCTGTACCGGTTCCCGATCTTCGGCTTCTTCGCCTTGTCCGTGGCGGCGGCCGCGCTGGGCAATGCTTTCGGCGCACTGGACGACTTCGTCGAGCTGGCGGTGGGGCGCAGTCCGCTGGGATCCAGCCGGACCTTGGCGGAACGGTCGTCGACACAGGCAGCGGTGGCGGAGGCGTCGGCTTCTCTGCGAGCCGCGAGGGCGTTCTTCTACTCGGCGGTGGACGAGGCCTGGGAGGCCGCGCGGGGTGGTTCGGTGTCCGTGCCGGCTCGGGCGGCGTTGCGGCTGGCGGCGACGCACGCGACCCGGACGGCCCGGTCGGTCGTGTCGAGCCTCTACGACCTCTCGGGTGGCGGTGCGATCTACGACGGGGCGGCCATTCAACGGCGGTTCCGTGACGCGCACACGGCGACCGCGCACTTCCAGGTGAACCTCGCGTCCTACGAGTTGCCCGGCAAGGTGCTGCTGGGGCTGCCCGCGCAGACGGGGCAGCTGTGAACTCTGTCGGTGTGGTGACGCCGTTCTGGCTCGACCGTCCGCCCGCTGAAGCCCTCTCGATCGCCGTCGCCGCGGACGAGGCCGGGTTCGGGAGGCTGTGGATCGGGGAGATGGCCACGTTCGACGCGTTCGCGCTGGCGACGGCGATCGGTGCACGGACGTCGAACATCTCGTTGACCATCGGCCCGTTGGCGGCCGGTGTGCGGAGTCCCGTCGCCCTGGCGCTCGGACTGTCCACAGTGGTCGCGTGCACGGGGCGGCGAGCTCGCTTGGCGTTGGGGGCCTCGAGTCCGCACATCGTGTCGGCGTGGCACGGGCGGCCGTTCACACCGGTTGCCTCGGTGCGCGCCGCCGTGCGTGACACGCGGGCGCTGCTCGACGGCAACAGGGTCGACGGTTTCCGTCTGCGGCAACCGGTTCCGGGCACGTCGATCTCGGTCGCGGCATTCGGTCCCGCGCTGATGCGCGTGGCGGCCGCGGAGGGCGACGAGGTGGTGCTGAACCTGGTCAGCGCTGAACACGTCGCTGACGTCGTGGAAACGCTGGCTTCGCTGACGCCCGTTCCGCCGCCGATCGCGGTGTGGATTCCCGCAGCACTCGACCCCGGCGCTCAGACGTTGCGGCAACTGAGTTCGCAGCTCGCCGTCTACCTCGCGCCACCCGGCTACGGCGAGATGTTCACCGCGCTCGGGCATGGCGCGCTCGTGGAACGTGCCCGTGCCGGCGAACCCCGTGCGTCGCTGGCCGCCGACATCCCGCTGGAACTGCTCGAAACCGTCGGTGCCATCGGGTCGGCGTCCTCCATCGCCGATCGCGTCTCGGCGTACTTCGAGGCCGGTGCCTCGCACGTGGGCCTGGTGCCCGCGACGGCCGAGGATCCGGCGGCCGCGCGGCTGCTGACTACGCTCTCCCCACTGCTGACGAAGGGACACCGATGACCGAGTCTCTCGACCGCCGGTTCCGCGGTGAGTCCGTCGGGCGGGCGCTGGACATCGTGGGGGAGCGGTGGACGCTGCTGATCCTGCGCGAGGCCTTCTTCGGAGTGCGCCGGTACGGCCAGTTCGTGCGCAACCTGAACATCCCGCGCCCGACCCTGTCCGCTCGCCTGAAGTCGCTCGTCGACTTCGGCCTGCTGCAACGGGTGCCGTACGCGGAGGACCGCGAGGAGTACCGGCTCACTCCGGCGGGGCTGGAGCTGTTCCCGGCGATCGTGATCCTGATGAAGTGGGGGGACCGGTACGTGCCGGATCCCGACGGCCCGCCGGTCGTGCTGGAGCACACGGTGTGCGGGCAGGCCGGCGACGCGTACGTGGCGTGCCGGTGTTGCGGGGAGGAGATCACCGCGCACAACGTGGAGGCCCGGTCCGGCGCGTAGGTTGCCCCCGTGCAGCAAGTCTCGTGGTGGCAGGCGTGGGAGCTCTGGTGGTCCGGGCAGTCCCTCGGCGGGTACACCCTCTGGGGAGCGCCGATGCTCTGGTGGGGCCGCGTCGGCAAGCTCGCCCAGTTCACCGGCGGCCTGGTCGCGATCCTCGACATCATCGGCCCCGACCGGATCCAGGCGTGGGGCCTGCGGCTGCGCGACCGCTCGCGACCAGGACGTCGCTTCGCCTCGGTGGTGAGGCGGTCCGGTGAGATCTACGGCGAGGTGTTCGGCGACCTGGTGGACAGCTTCACCCAGGCGGCTCACAGCAGGCCCGGATCCCCGAACCGCGGGCGATCCGTGCCACGGCGGACGTTGTCGGACGAGGCGATCCGCGTCCGGTGGGTGGTGCGGGTGGCGTACGTGCTGCTCGTGGCCGCGGGCTGGGTGTGGATGTTCTGGTACGAGCCGGTGCACGACGCCGCCGCCGCGCCGACGGCCTGGTGGTGGGTTCCGGTCCTGGCCGCCGGCGTCGCGGTGGGCCTGATGATCCTGCCGTGGCTGCTGATCATCGTGTTCACCGCCGCGGCTCTCGTCGCGGACGTCTTCGCCCGGTTCTGGTCGGTCGCCCTCTACTACTTGATCGTCTGGCCGCCGCTCGTGATCCTGAGGGGACCGCAGCCCGACAGGTCGTTGCGGGTGGCCGGGATCCTGTTCGTGGTGGCGGGCTTCTCGTTCGACCTGCTGGCCACCTAGGCGGCTCCGAACCACTGCCCGGCGACTCGGTCGAAGGCTTCCCGGTCAGCGTCACCCGCCCAGGCGACGACGCCGTCGGGCCGGATCAGGACGGCGCCCAGCCCGAAGTCCTCCACGGCGGGACCGGCCGCGTACCGCAGCTCGCTCTCCCACGCGAGTGCCGGGCGTTCCAGGTGACGGTCGGGGCTGAAGTCGAGCACGACCCCTCTGCCGTCCTGCATCAGGTCGCCGAGGCGGGTGCCGTCCTCGAGGCAGAAGTCCGGGGAGTTGCGTCCCACCAGCGGATGCTCGCTGCCGAGGTCGTACCGGGCCGCCGAGCCCGTGATCTTCTGGAGCACGTAGTTCGTGCCGTCCCCGGTCGCGAGCAGATCCCGGACCACGGCCTGGATCGCCTGGGCGTGCGGGTCGGGCCGCATGATCGCGACCTGCGCGCGGGTCCAGTCGAGTGCCCAGGCGCCAACGGGATGGCGTTCGCTGACGTAGGTGTCGAGAAGGCCTTCCGGCGCATGGCCCCGCACGGTCGCGGCGAGCTTCCAGCCGAGGTTCACGGCGTCGCCCATGCCGGTGTTGAGGCCCTGACCGCCCAGAGGCGACATGATGTGTGCGGCGTCGCCCGCCAGCAGGACACGTCCACGCCGGTAGGTCGTCGCCTGCATCGCCCGGTCCGTGAAGCTGGAAGCGCGCTGGACTTCGGTCAGCGTCACGTCGATGCCGGACACGCGGCGCAGCACGGCCTGGAGGTGCTCGCGCGTCAGTTCTTGGGTGCGGTCGAACGCGCCGCCGTCGAAGTCCATCATCCCGATGTGCCCGGTGGTGGGCATCTGGATGTACATGCCGGTCGCGGTCAGGTTGAACCCCGGCTTGAGCTGTGCGGGTTCGGCGACGGCAGCGAGCATCACGTAGCCGGTGAAGTTCGGCTCGGTGCCGGTGAAGCCGAAGCCCGCGAGCTTGCGCACCGCGCTGCGTCCGCCGTCGCAACCGACGACCCAGCGTGCCGCGTACTCGTGCTCCCCGTCGCTGACGACCGCGGACGCGGAGTCCTGGGTGACACCGGAAACCGGGACTCCGTAACGGATTTCGACGCCCAGCTTGACGGCCCGTTCGGCCAGCACCTGCTCGACCGCTTCGAGGTTCGTCATCACCGCGTCCGGCCCGGGACCGGGCAGGCGGAACGGCAACGCGTCGAGGTCGACGTTCTCCGGATCGAGCATGATGCCGGCGAAATGACCGGTACCGCGAAAACCCCCGGCCGTGCCGGGTGACGCCGCCAGCAGCTGTTCCAGCATTCCGCGCCGCTGGAAGGTCTGCAGGGACGCCGCGAACAGGCCCCGCGTCCCGAGAGGCGCGGCCCGCCACGGGGAACCGGGCTCCGGCTCCCGTTCCAGCACCAGGACGGAACAGTCCCTGAGGCCGAGTTCGCAGGCGAGCAGCAGTCCGACCGGGCCCGCGCCCACGATCACCACGTCGTGCATCTGTGAAGTCCCCCTCCGCAGCCGGATCTCGGCAACGCGGTCAGGTTGCCCAGATCCGCTGTCACGCCGCGCACAGGACGCTGTCACGAGCGCACAAGCGACCCCGCCACGAGGACGGCAAGGCCGCATGCGGCCGCCAGCAGACCGACGTGCGCCCACGGGACCTGCAGGCCGATGCCGGCCAGCGCCATCGGTGGTATCGCGACCAAGCAGGCCAGCACGACGCTGATCGCCGCCACCGCACCGGACTCGAGCAGCAGCACCTGCCGGATCCACCGCGGGCCAAGTCCCGCCGCCGTGAGCACCGCCGCGTGGCCGCGTGCCGTGCGAGCCTGCGCGCGGGCGACCCCGGCCGAGCTGGCCACCGCGATCACCGCGAGCCCGATGGCCACGGCGTAGAGCGACATCGGCAGCGACGCGGGTTCCGGCGGCCGGTGCGTCAGCACGTAGCTGTTCGCCAGCCGGGCGTCGGCCACCGCCTGCTTCGCCGCAGTCGCGACGTCGTCCGGCACACCGGTGAACACCACGGCCGCTTCGACGGCCCCGCTGACGTGTGCGGCCAGCACCACACCGTCCGCGTAGGTCTGCCAGGTCGGGTCGGTGAACGGCACGAACTGCCCGGCGCGCAACGCTTCCACGTCACCGGCGGTCAACGCGCGGTGGTCCAGCACGGCCACGTCGTCGGCCGAGCCCACCACGAGCAGCCGGTGCCGAGGCAGGAACCTGGTCTGGACGGCCTGTCCGGTGATCCGGGTGCGGACCGCCGTCACGACCTCGGCCGGTGGCGCGTGCCCGATGCCGTCGCGATCGCTGATGATGACCTGGCCCGGTGGTGCGTCGGGCACTGTCCTGGCGTCCTGGTACGCGAGCTCGCTGCCGAGCAGCGTCATCAACGCCAGCGCCGGGGCGAGAGCCGCGGTCAGCATGACGACGGCGGGTGCGCCGCGGTCACGAAGGCGGCGTGTGCTCAGGCGTACCCGCGGATCGCGGCCGGGCAGCCGGGCCGAGTGGCGCATCAGGTCCGGCACCAGCAGCAACACCAGGGCACCGACGAGCGCGGTGAGGAGCATCGCGCCGACCACGCCGGTGAACCGGGAGATCGCGAAGACCGCACCGCCGCCGAGCAGGATGGCCAGGCAGCGGCGCACGGTCACGCCCGGCGTCCACGTGCCGCGCAGGAAGTACAGGCCACACGCGAGCAACGTGATCACGAGCAGCTGCACCGAGATCGGCAGCAGATCGGGCACCGGGGAGAACGGCTCGGACCGGTCGCGAGCGAGGATCGACCGCACGACGAGACCGATCCCGACGCCCGCGCCGATGCCGAGCACCGTCCAGATCGAGGTCCAGGCCGTGGCCGCGACCCCGGTGGCGTGGGTCTGGCGCACGCCGATCGAGTGCAGCAGCGTCCGGGTGCGGCGCGACCACGCCCCGGTCAGCCCGAAGATCGCCAGCACGGTCAGCACGGGCAGCGTCAACGCCGGAACCCGGAACGCGAGCGGGTAACGCTCGACCCACGACTGGGGCTGGTGCGTCTCCCGCGTCACCACCGTTCCGTCCAAAGTGGACCCGGCGGTCGCCGGGCCGTTCCAGAACACCATCGCGCCGGCGCTCACCCCGTCGCCGCTGATCGTCGCGAACGTGCCGGGCGCGGCGAGAATCGTGTTCCATCCGGAGTACGTGTCACGCACGTGTCCCACCACGCGCAACGTCCCGTGCGGTACCGCGAGAGTGTCGCCGGAAGCGGAGTTCACCACGACCTCGCCCGGCTGTTGTGGCCACCGTCCGCTGGTCAGGGCGAACCGCTCCGGGAACGGCGCCGTGCCCCAGTCCATCTCCAGGTACTTGGTCTGCGGCGGGTCGACCACCGACGGCCGGACGTCCATCGACGTCAGCGCGGTCGTGACGTCACGGCCGCCCGCGCGCGTCACCTCGGCGAGGTCCGGTGGTCCGGCGAGCTCGACGCGGGCGTCGAACCGGCCGAGGTCGCGTTCGGCGACCTGCTGCGGGGTCAGTGCAAAGGCCTTGATCGTGATGAACAGGCTGACCAGCACCGCGGCGGTGACGAACATGAGCGCGGCCGCCCACGTCAGCGTTCTGTTGCGCATCAACCTGATCGCGAACTTCATGCCGGTGCTCCCACCGCCGCGCGCAACCTGCCGTCGGACATCTCGTAGACCGTGTCCGCGAGTTCCCGGCACAGCGGGTCGTGCGAGCACACGATCGCCAGCATCCCCTTGTCGCACAATGCTCTGGTCAGCTCGAACAGGTCACGGGCCGCCTGCGAGTCGAGTGCGCCGGTCGGTTCGTCGGCGACCAGCACGCGCCGATCACCGGCCAGTGCCCGTGCGACGCCGACCCGTTGCCGCTGGCCGCCGGAGAGCTGGCGGGGCAGCCGGTGCGCGATGTCGGCGAGGCCCACGCGGGCCAGCAGGTCGAGCGCC
>JAVXWK010000342.1:0-7574 GCA_032230575.1 Pseudonocardiales bacterium
TCATTGCCGCTTTGATCACTCCAACGCAGGCGCAGGCCGCGAACGTGCTGTGGGAAGCGGATCCCGCGAAGGGGCCGGCAGCCGTGTTCGACGGGCTCGAGCAGGATCCGGGCAGCATCACCACCGCCAACGACCCCAAGTACGGGGCGTCGATCAAGTACGAGACGTGGGACTGGAACAACGGCAAGGAGCGTTGCGAGAGCCGGGGCATGCGCAAGAACGGTTCGCCGTACCGGATCGGGAGTGCCGACGTCGGCAAGGTCTTCTACTTCGGCTGGCGGGCGAAGTGGGACGTCAACCCCAACGGCGGCCACTGGATCTCGGTCTACCAGCTGCACATCTCGGGGGCGAGCGGGTCGCAACCGAAGTCCGGGCCGTTCGTGCTGCGGACGCTCGGCGACGGCAAGCTGCACTTCCAGCTCACCGCACCGAGCGGCGGCTCCAAGCACATCTGGACGGTGCCGTTCCCGACCGGGCAGTGGAACGACTGGGTGATCGGCTTCAAGCTCAGCCGCGGCAACGACGGCTGGGTCGAGCTCTACCGCAACGGCGTGCAGCAGACGTTCGACAACGGGCAGAAGCGGTACGCGGGCGCGACGCTGTGGGGAACGCACGTCAACACCAAGTGGGGTGTCTACCGGTCGGGCCCCAACAGCGGGCGCGCCACGGCCTGGCTCAACAGCGCCAAGCTCGGCACCAGCTACGCGGATGTAGCGCCGTAGCTGTCTTTGAGCGCGAACACGTGCGACGACGGGCCGTGCGCGCGCAGGTGCACCAACCGTTCCTCGGCCTCGGCGGTTGATGGCCGGTGACCGACAGGTACCCACCACAGCGCCGTCATCGCCTCGACCGGGTGGTGAAACCACTTGCGCCGGCCCCGCAACACTGACCGGTGGGCGTCGCCGTAGACGTAGGCCAGCAACGTCTCCGGCGACTCCCACACGGACATGTTCACGATCAGCCAGTCGTCGTCGAACACGCGGATCGCGGTCGCGTCGCCCGCCTCGCTCTGCAGCCGCCAGCGGAAGCCGGGTGCGGCGTCCGCGACCGCGTTCACCTCGTCGAGGGCGTCGACGAACTCCTTGAGCTGCGGGCTGTCCAGCGGCGCGAGCAGCCGTGAGATGTTGATCTGTGCGAGTTCCGCCACCGGCTGTTGAGACATCGGAGGTGGCGGCGGACAACCCCACTGTGGTGGTTGTGTCATTTCGAATCCCCCTAGAACCACGGGTGACTCTAGTGTTGGGGCGTGACAACGCACCCTGCTCCGAACGTTCCGGACCAGCTCTTCGACGATCCGGCCGCCGAGACCCGGTGGCGCGAGCGGTTCACCGCTCCCCGGATGAGCCTGCCCGGCTGGGCCGACGACGCACCGGACCGCACGCTGTACGTCTCCAACGCGAGCGGCGTCTGGGAGATCTACGCCTGGGACCGCGCGACGAACGAGCACCGCAAGGTCACGGACCGCCCGAACGGCACCTCGCACGGAACGCTGAACCCGGACGGCACCGAGATCTGGTGGTTCGACGACCACGACGGCGACGAGTTCGGCGTCTGGGTGCGCGAGCCGTTCGCCGCGGACGGCAGCAAGGCCGAGCCCGCGCTTCCGGATGTCCACGCCGGCTACCCCGCCGGGCTGGAGCTGGGCCGGGACGTGGTCGCCGTGGCCGCGTCGACCGATGACGGCACGACGGTGTGGCTGTCGCGCAACGGGAGCGCCGAGGTCATCTACCAGCACGTCAACGACGCCGGCGTGACCGCGCTGTCGAAGGACGAGTCGCTGGTCGTGATCGCGCACTCCGAGCACGGCGACAACCGGCACATGGCTCTGCGCGCGCTCGACGCCGCCGACGGTGCCGTGATCGCCGAGAAGTGGGACGGCAAGGGTCTCGGACTGGACGCGATCTCGTTCAGCCCGGTGCGCGGCGACCAGCGGCTGCTGGTGCTGCACGAGCGCCGCGGCCGCGAGGAGCTGCTGGTCTGGGACGTCGACACCGACACCGAGCGGGAGATCGTCCTCGACCTGCCGGGTGAGGTTGCCGCCGACTGGTACCCCGACGCGTCCGCGTTGCTGATCGTGCACACCCACCACGCCCGCAACACCGTGCACCGCTACGACCTCACGACCGGTGAGCTGTCCACTCTGGACACAGCGCCCGGCGTGATCGGCTCCGCGGGCGTGCGTCCGGACGGCACGGTCGAGTACTCGTGGTCGTCCGCCGAGAGGTCCACGGTCATCCGCGCGCTGGCGACCGATGGCACCGAGAGCGTGCTGGTAGAGCCGCAGGGTGCCAAGCCCGCGACGTCCTCGAAGCTGGAGGACGCGTTCGTCGGCGAGGTCCACGCACTGATCTCGAAGCCTGACGGCGAGGGCCCGTTCCCGACCGTGTTCATGATCCACGGCGGCCCGCACTCCTCCGACGAGGACCGCTTCTCCGCCTACCGCGCGGTCTGGCTGGACGCCGGGTTCGCGACCGTGCACGTGAACTACCGCGGTTCCAGCGGTTACGGCTCGAAGTGGCGTGACGCCATCGAAGGCAGGCCGGGCCTGACCGAGCTGGAGGACATCGCCGCCGTCCACGACTGGGCGGTCGAGTCAGGACTCACCGATCCGTCGAAGTCGGTGCTCAGCGGTGCGAGCTGGGGCGGCTACCTGACGTTGCTCGGCATCGGTGTGCAGCCGGACCGCTGGACCGTCGGCGTCGCGGGTGTCCCGGTGGCCGACTACTTCGCCGCGTACGAGGACGAGATGGAGCCGCTGCGGGCGTTCGACCGGGCGCTGTTCGGCGGCTCCCCGGAGGAACTGCCGGAGCTCTACGAGGAATGCTCGCCGCTCACCTACGTCGACCAGGTGACCGCGCCGGTGCTGGTGCTCGCGGGTGAGAACGACCCGCGCTGCCCGATCCGGCAGATCGACAACTACCTCGACGCGCTCGCGGCTCGTGGCCACGCGTACGAGATGTACCGCTATGACGCCGGTCACGGTTCGCTGGTCGTCGCCGAGACGATGCGGCAGACGGCGGCCGAAGTGGACTTCGCCAGGCGGCATCTCGCGCAGTAGTCAGGGAAATGTCACCAGCGCGACCATAGAGTCGGCCCCATGGGTAAAGCTCACTGGGGAGCGGCTCTCGCGCTGGTGACATTCCTGCTTCCAGCGCAGGCCGCAGCCGCAACACCGCAAAGCCAGGTCACCACGCCGAGGCCGGAGATCGGTTCGCTGTCCGACACCAGCGATCCCAACGACCACCACTGCTCCGGCAGCATCGTCAACAGCCCGCACGGCAACGTGATCGTCACCGCCGCGCACTGCGTCTACGGCAAGCGCAACGTCTTCTTCACGCCCGGCTACCACGACGGCCAGGCGCCGTACGGCACGTGGCAGTCCGCGGCGATCTACGTCGACGAAGGCTGGAAGACCAACCAGGACATCAACGGCGCGGGCTCGCCGTACGACTTCGCCTTCGTCGTGCTGCAGCCTCGCAACGGCAAGAACGTCGCCGAGGTGACCGGCTCGTCGCTCAACCTCCACGTCGACGCCGCGCTGCCCGCCAACATGACCGTGTACGGCTACCCGTCCGCCAAGGACAAGCCGTACCTGTGCGACAGCAGCGCATCGCGCGACGGCCAGTACTGGGAGACGTTGCAGTGCCTCGGCATCCCCGGCGGGTTCAGCGGCGGCCCGTGGGTGCTGCGCGGCACCAAGGAGCTGATCGGCGTCATCGGCGGCAAGGGCCAGAACCTGCCGGCCACCGACCCGCGCAACTACAGCGTCCGCTTCGACAACCGCGTGAAAGCGTTGTACGACAAGGCAGTCAGCGCGCCGGTGCCGCCGGGCAACGGCAACCTCGGTTACCCGCTCGGCAGCGGTTCGACGTGGAAGCACGCGCAGCTGATCACGTCCGGGCGGTTCACCGGCAGCACGCAGCAGGACATGGTCGTGCGGTGGAGCGACGGCGAGGTGACGCTCTACAAGGGAGGTTCCAGCAGCGACCCGCAGAAGCCGTTCGCCGGTGAGACCAGGCTGGCGGCGGCTGGGAGCGTCTGGACGCACGCCAAGGGCATCGCCACAGTCGGTAGCGGGCTCGTCGTCACGTGGGACGACGGAGAGGTCACCTACTACGGGTCGGTGAACGAGAGCGGCTTCCACAACGAGGTCCAGCTCGCCGCGCCCAACGCCCTGTGGAAGGACCACGCGTCGTACATCGCCGGACTCGGCGGCGACCTCGTGGTGGTGTGGAACGACGGCGAAACCACCCTGTACAGCGGCATCGCGGGCAACGGGCTGGGGTCCGAGCGCCAGCTCGCCGCGCCGAACTCCACCTGGACCCACGCCCAGACGATCTCCGGTGGCAACTGGACCGGCTCCGGCACCCCGGACCTGCTGGTGCGCTGGAGCGACGGCGAGTTCACGATCTACAGCGACGTCGCCTCGGCCGGTCTGGGCCAGCAACGCCAGGTCCAGGCGCCGAACAGCCTCTGGACGCACGCGACGGTCACGGCCGGGCGCGGCAACGGCATCGTCGTGCGGTGGAGTGACGGCGAGCTCACCCTCTACCCCGAGGTCGACGGGCAGCTGCACCGCGAAATCCAGCTCGTGGCCCCGTAAACCGACTGCGCACATGAGTACGCGGGGAGCTTTCGTACTCTCCTGGAGTACGAAAGGGCCCCGCGTGCGGAAAAGCTAGGCGGCCTGCGCCTGCCACATCCAGTGCGCCTGCTCCAGCTCCTGCGTGATGCCGATCAGCAGGTCCTGGGTGACGAGGTCGGGCTTGTCGGTCTCGTCGATGCGGGAACGCATGCGCGAGATCAGCGACGCCAGGGAACCGGTGATCGAAGTGACGACCTGCTCCTCCTTCAGCCAGCCGGACGCGATCTCGGGCACGCCGGACGACGCGGCGATCGTCTTCGCCGTGCCGTTCGGCGTGACGCCGAGAGCGGCGGCACGTTCGGCGACCTGGTCGGCGGCGTTACGTGCCAGGACGACCAGTTCGTCGAGCTGAAGGTGGATGCTGCGGAAGTTCTTGCCGATCACGTTCCAGTGCGCCTGCTTCCCGATCAGGGACAGGTCGACGAGATCGACCAGGGTCGCCTGCAGAACGGAACCGACCGCGTCGCGGTCAGCGTCGGACAGCGGGCTGGTGATCGGGTTCTTGGCCATGGTTGAACGCGCCTCCTCAGACGGTGACGGTGATCGCCACCTCGATGTTGCCGCGCGTCGCGTTCGAGTACGGGCAGACCTGGTGGGCCTGCTCGACGAGCTTCTCCGCGACCGCCTGTTCGAAACCGGGGATCGTCACCGCGAGCTCGACGGCCAGCTGGAAGCCGCCGGCACCGTTCGGGCCGATACCCACCTTGGCGGTTACCTCAGAAGAAGGGAGCTGAATCTTGCCGGCGCGCGCGACTGCCGCGAGGGCGGAGTTGAAGCACGCCGCGTAGCCGGCCGCGAAGAGCTGCTCAGGGTTGGTCGCGTCACCGCCGGGGCCGCCCATCTCCTTCGGCACCGACAGCACCTCGTCGATCACGCCGTCGGAGGAGCGCACCTCGCCGTTGCGGCCTTCGCCGTATGCAGTCGCCTCGGCCGTGTACAGCGTGTCCATTCCGCTCTCCCTTGAGTCAGTGGTTTTGTTACCCACCGGTACCAACGGATCGCGCACGACTTATCTGCCCGATCGTGACTCAGTTCACGTCGAGATGAGACGCCTGCCGCTGTGCGAACTCCACGACCTGACGGCCGATCACGCGCAGATTCCTGTCCACGTCCGCGTCCGAGCAGGCACCGTCGCCGTCGAACTTGACCTGCGCCGAGTTGATCGCGGCACCGAGCGGCGTCGGCCAGCCGCGCAGCGCGTGCACGATCGAACGGACGGCCGACAAGGTGTTCACCGCGGCCTGCCAGCCGTACGCGGCGGTGATGGTGCCGACCGCGCGGCCGTCGAGGTACGGGCGCTCGTCGTGACGCAGGTCCTCGATGTAGTCGAGGGCGTTCTTGACCAGACCGGAAACGGTGCCGTGGTAGCCGGGCGACACGAGGATCACGCCGTCCGCCCGGCGCAGGTCCTCGACCATCCTCAGCGCGACGTCGGTCCGTTCCGACACGGACGGGTCGTAGAACGGAAGCACCAGCTCAGGGCCGCTGTACTGGATCGTCTCCGCACCGAGCTCGCGCGCGCCTTCCAGGGCCACCCGCAGTGCGCGCTCGGACTGGGAGTCGGACCTGATCGAGCCCCCGATGCCCACCACCGTCACCGTCATGATGTCGATCCTTCCACCTCCAGATACCTGGAGATCCAGCACTACTCGCTAGTAACGTGAAACACATGTCGAACTTCCAGGCCGGCGTACTGGCCGGTGCTCTGCGCTTCGCGTTCGGTCTTCCCGGCCCGTTGCGCCGCCTCATCGCCGGTAACCCGATCTACCTGGACGGCCAGTACCTGCACCCGGAGGCACAGCTGCTGCTGAAGCTGGCCCACCTGTCCGGGACGGACTGGCGCACGAAGACAGCGTCCGAGAGCCGCCTGGACCTGGAGTTGAGTACGAAGCTCGTGTCCGGCCAGAAGATCACCGGGGTCGAGTCGCGCGACCTCACGATCGGCGAGTTCGCGGGCAGGCTCTACACGCCGCGGCTGCTGCCGACCGGTTCCCCGTTGTTGATCTTCTACCACGGTGGCGGCTGGGTCACCGGTGGCTTGGAGACCCACGACAACCTGTGCCGGTTCCTCGCCAAGGAAGCCGGTGTGCGCGTGCTGGCGGCCGACTACCGGCTCGCGCCAGAGCACCCGTTCCCCGCGGCGGTCGACGACGCCGCCGAGGTGCTGCGTTACGCCATCGCCAAGGCGGAGGACCTCGGGATCGACGCGAAGCGGATCGCACTGGGCGGTGACAGCGCGGGCGGCAACCTGGCCGCGGTGACCGCGCACAACGCCGAGGTCGACATCGCGTTCCTGCTGCTCTTCTACCCCGGCGTCGACGCCTCGGTGCGCCGCCGCTCGCGCGAGATCTTCGGCAACGGGTTCTTCCTGACCGACGAGAAGATGGACTGGTTCCTCGACCAGTACAGCGCCGGTGGCCAGGACCGCCACGACCCACGCCTGTCGATCATGCTCGCCGAGGACCTCTCCACCCTGCCGCCCACCTACATCGCGACCGCGGGCTACGACCCGTTGCGCGACGAGGGCGAGGCCTTCGCGGAACGACTCGCGGCCGAGGGTGTGCCGGTCGTGCTGCGCAGGCACGAGGGTCTGTTCCACGGCTTCGCGAACGTGCTCGGCGTCGGCGGGATCTTCCGCGAGGCCGTGTCCGAAGCGGTGGGAGCACTGCGGACCGGTCTCGCGCTGGCGAACTCCGCTCAGGACGTGGCCGAGACCGCCTGACGCTGGCGGGACAGCACCCGGCCCAGCCCGGCGATCACCAGTCCGGCCAGGCCCGCGACGACGAAGCCGAGCGAGAACCCGCAGTAGATGACGAGCACGAACGTGGCGCGCAGCCGCTTCGGGCTGAACTCCCCGGTCAGCGCCACGCAGCTCGGCGCGGCGGCGCCGAGCCCGAGCCCGGTGAGGAACCGCAGCGCCATCAGCTCA
>JAVXWK010000346.1:0-4672 GCA_032230575.1 Pseudonocardiales bacterium
CAGGCGATCGGCGCCCGGCTGCACCTCACCGAGGGCACGGTGAAGTCGCACCTGGCCCGCATCTACACCAAGCTCGGCGTCGGCTCGCGCACGGCAGCCGTCGCCGAAGCCACCGAGCGAGGAATCATCGGCTCGCGCAGGTGACCTAACCGCGGCTGTAACCCCAAAGCGTGCGGCTCGCAGCGTCCTCCAGGCCGGTGAAGCCCTCGTTCGGCACGAGCTCGTCCTCGCCGAAGTCGATGTCGGTGTCGTCCGCGGTGCCGCCGATGCCATCAGCACCCACCGCGAACATCGCCCGAGGGTTGCCGCCCTGGTCCATCAACGTGTCGTGCGCGTTGAACTGGTGCTGGTGCCACGACCCGGACAGGTGCCCGAGCTCGTGCGCCGCGACGTTGCCGAGCGCACGGCCGACGAACCGGATCTTGTCGCTCCCGGAAGCCAGGTAGGTGTTCAAGGAGACCGGCGAACCGGCAGGACCGCTCAGCAGGTCGAGCTGCACCATCGCGGTCTCCTCGTGCCCGAAGTTGCCGGGATCGATGGACTGCGCGATGGCCACGGTCTCCACACCGGACTCGGCGATCGTGCCGCCGATCACCAGGCGGCTGACGTTCTGCCGGCCCCACGGATCCTGATGATCACGGCTGTTGAGCAACCGCACACCGAACTTCCCGTGCAGCGCGAGGTTCTCCCGGATCGTGTCGACCGCGACGGACACGACCGCGCTCTCGTCCTTCGAGGACAGCCCCCAGGCCGTCAGGAACCGGGACAGCGGCGAGAGCTGCTTCTCCCCCGGCGAACCCCACCCCGAGGTGTCGACGAGAGCGCCGTTGAAGTCGACGAACACCGTCTGCGGAGCCTTTTCGCTGCCGGGCCGGAACGCCTTGACGGTCAACGAGTACCACCCGGCACCGTCCTCGACCCCGACGTAGTAACGACCGTCGCGCGGCGCCACGAAGTCCGCGACCGCGTTGCCGCCGCCGGGCAGCGGGCTCTCCTTCGGGTACACGCCGGAGAAGTCCTGCTGCGAGCCCATGACTTCACGCCCGCGGCTGTCGTGCACCACGACCTTGCGCGCCGCACCCACCACCGACGCGCCGAGCACGTCACCGGCCTTCAACCCGACACCGAAGAAATCCTTGTCGCCCTGGCCTTCCCCGGCCGCGAGCGTCAGTTCGTAGGAGCCGGATGTGTTCTGCGCGCCGGACACACGCACGAAGTAGTCAGCGCCAACGGCAAGCGAGACTTCAAGACGGGCATCCGTGCTCACGCCGACAGTGTCGTTGGACGCGATCTCCTTGCCGGAAGCGTCGAAGACCGTCAGCACGGTGTCGAGATCACTGCCGTCCGTCCGAGTCGTGACGGAGGTGAGCCCAGCACCGCGCAACCGGTAGAAGTCCTGATCCTGACCAACAATCTGCCCCACAGTGCGAAGAGCGCGATGCGAAGTACCCACACCGGTCGCGCTGGCAGTCGCTTGCGTGTCGTTGGGTTCCGCGAACTCCGGAACCACCGGCATCGTCGGATCCGCGAGCAAAGACCCGGTGAACAGCGCACTGCGCCGGAAACCCGTGACCTCAGCCGTCCACGGGCTGTCGTTGCGGCCACGCACCGGCTCAGGTTCCCGTTCGGCATAAGTCTGGTCAGGCACGGAAGCACTGAGCACCCGCGCCCTGGTCCGAGCCTCCCGCCCCCGGGAAGCCCTCGCCAGGTCCACCCGCCCGGGATCCGCCAGAAAAGCCAGCACCGGGTCCGGCGAGATCGGCGCCGGTGCCGCGACGGCGGTCTGCCCGCTCAGCACCAGCGCGGCGACGGCGACTGCTCCCAGTAAACGCATGCATCCCCCTGCCAAGTAGATCAACCAGACCTACACCGTCAGGACGACGCCACACCAGAGTTTCTGGCCGAATCAGGACAGGTGGACCGAGACCGCGTAGTTCCCGTTCCGGAACTCCTCCCGGTCCCACGTCGCGAACCGTTCGACGAGCCGCAGCCCGGCAGCGGCGCAGTGCGAGTCGTACTCCTCGACCGTGTACCCGCGATCGAGGCTGAACCCGGCGACCAGCACCTTCCCGACGTGCCGCGCCACCCCCGCGACCAACGAACCCTGCGTCCCGGGCTCGGTGAACAACGGCACGTTGCCTGCCATCACCACCACGTCGAACGTGCGCCCCAGATCGAGCAAGGCCAGGTCGGACTGCACCCAGGTGATGTCAGGCGCGGCCTCCCGGGCGACCGCCAGCATCGACGAGTCGAGATCCGCCCCGACCACCGAGATCCCGTGCCGGGCCAGTTCGATCGCCACCCGCCCGGTGCCGCACCCGGCGTCCAGCACCGACGACGGCGCATAGGCCCGCACGAACGCGGCCTCGCCGTGCACGTCCATCCCCGACTCGGCCAACGAGTCGAACCTGCGCTGGTACTCGGCCCCGTTCCACACAGCTCGAAGAATAGACCCGCAGATCGGCGGATACCGCCCGCGTGAGAGCGCTGCCAAGGTCGAGGTATGACGCGCTTTCTGCTGGCAGTGGCGTTGTTCGTGGCAGCGGCCTCGCCCGCCCAGGCCGCACCCGCGAGATGGGTCGGCACCTGGGCCACCGCACCGTCCTCGGCCGTCCCGGGCACAGACAACGGCTATCCGAACTTCTCGCTGCGCAACATCGTGCACGTCAGCGCGGGCGGCAAGGAGATCCGCGTCCGCCTCTCCAACGCCTACGGCCGCACGCCGATCCAGTTCGGCGCGGTGACCGTGGCCCGCGCGGCCGGCCCCGACACCCCCACGGCGTTGCCCGGCACCATGCGCACCCTCACGTTCGGCGGCTCCAAGTCCATCACCGCCCCGCCCGGCTCCGACGTCATCAGCGACGGCGTGCAGCTGAACGTCCCGGCCGACTCCGACCTCCTGGTCAGCGTCTTCACCCCGTCCCCCGGCGGACCGGTCACGCACCACAGCCTCACGATGCAGAACTCGTACTTCACCCGCGACGGCAACCACACGTCGGACGAGTCCGCAGCCGCCTACAACGAACGCACCACCGCCTGGCACTACGTCTCGGGCGTGGACGTCCGGACGACGACGTTGCAGGGCAGTGTCGTCGCTCTCGGCGACTCGATCACCGACGGCGCGAACTCGACCTGGGGCGCGAACCTCCGCTGGCCCGACCAGCTCGCCGACCGCGTCAACACCCGCATGGGTGTCCTGAACGCGGGCATCAGCGGCAACAGGCTGCTTCTCGACGGCGACTGGGCGGGCCCGAACGCCCTGTCCCGCCTGAACCGCGACGTCCTCACCCAGAGCGGCGTTCGCTCGGTCATCGTGTTCGAGGGCATCAACGACATCCAGCAGACCCCGCACGAGACCGACCCGGCCAAGATCATCGCCGCGCTGAAGCAGATCGCCCAGCGCTCGCACGACCGCGGCCTGCGCGTCATCGGCGCGACCATCACCCCGTTCAAGGGCTGGAACAGCTACACCGCCGAGCTGGAAGCCGTGCGCCAGGCCGTCAACACGTTCATCCGCGGCAGCAGGGACTTCGACGCGGTCGTCGACTTCGACCAGGTGATCCGCGACCCGTCCGACCCGCAGCGCATCCGGCCCGACTACGACCAGGGCGACCACCTGCACCCCGGCGACAAGGGCTTCACCGCGATGGCCAAGGCGGTGAAGATCGCCACGCTCTAGAGGAACATCGGGATCGGGTTCGGCGCGGCATCGCAGCACCCGACAGTACCCATCGTGGTCCGCTGAAAGCAGCGCCCGACAAATCGATGATCACGTCGTGGAACGCGCGGACTGTTCCAACGTCTTGACAAGGGAGAGCCGAACCAGCCACCCGATCGAGCGGCAGAGGTTTACCAGGCTCCCCGGCCGGGATATTCGTTGGTGATCAATACGATTCACCGGGTGTTAAGGGGTTGGCGAATGCGTGTCACGATCCTCGCCGCTGTTCTCGCGGTCGTCGCCACGGCCTGCGGAACGTCGACGACGTCGAGTCCGGCTCCCCAGAACCAGGCAACGTCCCCGACCAGCACCGCACCCACCTCCGGGGCCACGTCCGGCAGCGACAAGCAGAAGCCCGCGGTCGACGTGAAGCTGACCATGCAGGGCAAGCCCGGCCTGGGCCTGCTGGCCGCGACGAACCAGGGCAAGGCCCCGATCACCTTCCAGGGCTGGCCGAAGCTCGCGTTCACCAACCCCGCGAACCAGCCCGCCGCCATCCCGGTGGAGCAGAAGCTGGTGCCGGGCGAGGGTCCGTCGATCACGCTGCAGCCTGGGCAAACGGCGTTCGCCGGGGTGCAGCTGGACGTGGACGACGACGCCAACTCGTTCGCCATCAACGAGATGACGGCCGAGCTGCCGGGCCTGGTGCCGGCGAAGGTTCAGTTCATCGGCACGGACGGTCAGCCGATCGCCGACACCACGAAGCTGAAGGTCAGCGAGGCCAAGGTCGGCACGATGCAGCCGGTCACGCAGGGCGTCCTCGTGTTCGACTGACCAGTGCGGTGATCCCGTCGGCGTCGACGGGTTCGCCGTGATCGGGCCGGCGACGTCGACTCCGCAGTGCTCGTCGCAGCGGCTCAGCTGTGACGAACGTGCGCCGGGCCGCGGGCGCGCGGCCCGGCGCACCAGCGGCTAGCCCTTCATCCAGTAGTACTGCAGGTGGACCTCCCACGG
>JAVXWK010000367.1:0-3766 GCA_032230575.1 Pseudonocardiales bacterium
CAAGCTGCACGCGTACGCCGCCGAGCTCACGGACTGCAACCGCTACATCAAGATCGTGGACGCGCCCAACGGCAGGCCCCGGCTCTCCAACGACGAACCGGGCCGGCTGTCGGTGTGGGACGACTGCACGGTCGGCGAACGGCTGTACACGCTCACGGAGACGGAGAAAGCGGCGTACGGGCAGCTGCAGAAGCTGTTCACGGACTGCCTCGCGGCGCTGCCGAACCTGGCCCCGCTCTACAGCAAGCAACCGGGACCGATGACGTTCGACTGGGAGATCACGACCCTCCGCGACAGCCCGCCGGAGTTCGCGAACTGCATGCAGGAGTCGCGCCGCACGCAGCTCGAGCCGTACGTCGCCGAACAGGCCCAGCTCTACCTCACCTCGCCGATGGGGGACGAACCGCGGTCGATCGATCTGTCGACCACCGGCGTCACGCGGATCACGTTGGTGGCGCTGGGAATACTCGCGCTCGCCGGGTTCGCGTCGTGGATCACCGCGACGCAGCTGGTGCGGCCGATCCGCGCGCTCACCGCGGCCACCAAGCGCACGGCGGAGGGCGACCGGACGGCACGCGTGGACGGCGGCACGGGCGAGATCGGCGAGCTGGCCAAGTCGTTCAACGCGATGTCCGAGAAGCTCGCCGACACCGAACGGCAGCGGCAGGCGATGGTCAGCGATGTGGCACACGAGCTGCGCACGCCGCTGGGCAACATCACCGGCTGGCTGGAGGCGACGCAGGACGGGCTGGCCGAGCCGGACCCGCACCTGATCGACATGCTGCTGGAGGAATCCCTTCTGCTGCAACGACTTGTGGACGACCTGCACGACCTCGCCCAGGCCGACGCGGGCACGCTGCGACTGCACCCCGAACCGATCGCGCTCGAGGACGTCGTCGACCAGGTCGTCAACGCGCAGCAGAACCGCGAGATCCTGCTGCGCGCCGAAACGACACCGGTGCACACCACCGCGGACCCGGTGCGGCTGCGGCAAGCGCTCGGCAACCTGGTCGCGAACGCCGTGCGCTACACGCCTCCCGGTGGCGAGGTCGTCGTGAAGCTGTTCCGGGACAAGGACAACGCGGTCCTCGAAGTGCAGGACACCGGCACCGGCATCGCGCCAGAGGACGTCCAGCACGTGTTCGACAGGTTCTGGCGCGCGGACAAGTCGCGCAGCCGCCGCACGGGTGGCAGCGGGCTCGGGCTCGCGATCACGCGGCACCTGGTGGAGGCTCACGGCGGCACGGTGTCGGTGACGAGCCGGCTGAACCAGGGCTCGACGTTCCGGATCACCCTGCCGATGAGTTCTCCGGAGCACGACGGTCTACCTGAGCACGACCACGGGAGGCAGTCATGATCACGCATTTCGTCCACCAGTCCGCCGACGGTTTCATCGAGGGCCCGAACGGCGAGTTCGACTGGCCGAGGATGGGCGAGGAGATGTCGGAGCACTCGCTGGAGCTCTCCGGCCAGGCCGACATGCTGCTGTACGGGCGCAAGGTCTGGGACATGATGGCGTCCTGGTGGCCCCGAGCGGAGCAGCTCGACCAGTCCGAGCACACGCTGCGGTACGCGCCGCTCTGGCGCGAGTCGCCCAAGGCCGTCGTGTCGCGGACGCTCACCGACCCCGGCTGGAACACCCGCGTGTTCAACGACCCTGCGGACCTGCCGGACGAGCGGATGATCCTCTTCGGCGGATCCACGCTGGCCGCGAGCCTGACCGAGCGGGACATGATCGACGAGTACCTGATCTTCGTCCACCCGGTCGTGCTCGGCGGCGGCAAGCCCGTCTTCCAGCACCCAAGCGCTTCGACCTGAAGCTGGTCGAGTCGAAGGTGTTCGACGGCAGGGTCGTGATGCTCAGGTACCTGAGGTGATCAGGTCCATGTTGATCATCCCGGCTGCCTGGGCGCCCTGCGCGGCGGCGACGATCACGATGGCCGCCGGGTCCGTGACGTTGCCCGCCGCGTAGACGCCCGGCACGCTGGTGCGCCCCTTGTCGTCGGTGCGCACGAACAGGCCCATGGGCGTTTCCGACGTTTCGGCGCCCAACGCCAGCAGGAACTCGTCACGCGGCTTGACCTGCGCCGAGTACACGAGCGCGTCAGCCGGGATGCGCTCGGAGCCGGAGATCACCGCGACCAGGCGGTCGTCCTCCACCTCGATGCCGTCGACCGACGGGACGTGCGTGACGTCGCCGGACCACTGCCGGACCAGCGCGACCTTCATCTCCTCGCCGAACACGACGAGCCTCTGGTCGCGGACCTCCCAGCCGTGGCAGTACGGGCAGCTGAAGACGTCCCTGCCCCACCGCGCGCGCAGGATCTCCGGCACCTCGTCGACGAGGCCCGTCGCGAACAGCAGCCGTTGAGCGTGCACAGTGCGTCCGGACAGCTCGACCGCGAACCCGTCGTCGATCTTCGTGACGCCGTGGACCGTGTCGTTGACGATCTCTCCGCCGTAGCCCTCGACCTCGGCGCGACCGTGCTTGAGCAGGTCCAACGGCGACTGGCCGTCGCGAGAGAGGTAGTTGTGCATGTGCGCGGCCGGCTTGTTGCGCGGCTCGGCACCGTCGACCACGAGCACGCTGCGGCGCGCCCTGGTCAGCATCAGGGCGGCACTCAACCCGGCCGCTCCCCCACCGATGATCACCACTTCGTAGCTCATGGTTCGAGAGTGCTGTCGACAGTGCAGTTTTGGCAAAGTAGGTTGCTGTTATGGCAATTTCGGTGGGACAACGGCTCGCCGCGCTGCGAGCCGAGCACGACCTGACGCTGGCCACGTTGTCCGAGATGACGGGCATCTCGAAGTCGACGTTGTCCCGCTTGGAGACCGACCAGCGCAAGCCCACGCTGGAGCTGCTGCTGCCGTTGTCGCGGACGTACCAGGTGTCGCTGGACGACCTTGTCGGCGCGCCCGAGGTCGGCGATCCGCGCGTCACGATGAAGCCTCGCGAGCTCGACCACGGCCGCGTCGGCATCCCGCTGACCAGGTCGATCGGACCCCTGCAGGCGTGGAAGATGATCATCAAGGACACCGTGTTGCACGAGCCGCGCGTGCACGAGGGCTACGAGTGGTTCTACGTGCTGAGCGGGCGGATCAAGCTGCGGCTCGGCGACAAGGAGGTCGTGCTGCGCGCGGGCGAGGTGGCGGAGTTCGACTGCCGCCAGCCGCACGCGCTGGGCAGCGCGGACGGCAACCCTGCCGAGATCATCAGCCTGTTCGGCAAGCAGGGAGAACGCATTCACACCCGCGCGGCGCCGCCGAAGCAGTCATAGTGGAGTCATGTGCCGAAACATCCGGGTGCTCCACAACTTCGAACCGCCGGCGACCTCCAGCGAGGTGCAGGCCGCGGCGCTGCAGTACGTGCGGAAGGTGAGCGGGGCCGCGAAACCGTCGGTGGCGAACCAGGCCGCGTTCGACAAGGCGGTCGCGGCGGTGGCGGCGGCCACCCAGGAACTGCTCGAAGCGCTGGTGACGACGGCGCCGCCGAAGGACCGCGAGATCGAGGCGGCCAAGGCGAAAGCTCGTTCGGCCGAGCGATACGGACGTTAGCTGCGGACGCGGGTGTCGAGGTACATGCAGATGAGCTTGGCCGCGACGCCCGCCGAACCGACGATGAACGCCTGGTCGGGGCCGAGCGTGAGGGCGATGGTCCAGAGCAGCAGGGCGATCAGCACCAGGATGACCGTCACCTGCGTGGCGTGCGGCCACTGCTCGGGGTAGACGAGCCACCTCGCGGGCTGCCGCGGCTGCGGAACCTCCA
>JAVXWK010000375.1:0-5741 GCA_032230575.1 Pseudonocardiales bacterium
CCCGGCGCGGATCTGGCTCCGGTAGCTGACGGGCCGGTAGTGGCTCACCCCGCCGAGTTCTCCGGAAACGGTTGCGGCGACGCTGAAAGAGGGTTCGCGGACGTTGCCGGTGAAGTATCCGATGGGCGTGGTGTGGGAAGGGTCACCCGGTCCGCACGTGGGCGACGCGTCCGGGCTGAGGCCGTGGCACGTGGCGTGTCTCGATCCCGGTACCGGACTGCTCACCACGATAAGGCCTGGTCAGGTCAAGATCTCGGCGAACGCCAACGGCGCGACGAACGGCGCGGAAGTCCGCGTGAACCTGCAGGAGGCGGCCTGACCTGGCCAGAACCGGTGCTGGGTGAGTGCGATGTGAGGCGGTGGGGGAAGATACTCGCCATGACCACCGCCGACAACGGTTTCGCCGACCTGGGGCTCAGGCCCGACATCCTCAACGCCCTCACGACCCTGGGCTACGAGGAGCCGACGCCGATCCAGAGTGAAGCGATCCCGCCGCTGCTCGCGGGCAACGACCTGCTCGGGCAGGCCGCCACGGGCACGGGCAAGACGGCGGCGTTCGCGTTGCCCCTGCTCGAACGCATCGCCGACCGGATCGGCAAGGGTGAGAAGCCGCTCGCCCTCGTGCTCGCGCCGACCCGTGAGCTGGCGGTGCAGGTGTCCGAAGCGGTGCACCGCTACGGCCGTCACATGGGCGCGCGTGTGCTGCCGATCTACGGTGGCCAGCCCATCGGCCGTCAGCTGCGCGAGCTGACCCGCGGCGTCGACGTGGTGGTCGCGACCCCGGGCCGCGCGATCGACCACCTGCAGCGCGGCACGTTGCAGCTCAGCGACCTGCGGATGGTCGTGCTCGACGAGGCCGACGAGATGCTCGACATGGGCTTCGCGGAGGACATCGACGCGATCCTCGCCGAGGCGCCGGCCGAACGGCAGACCGTGCTGTTCTCGGCCACGATGCCGCCGCGCATCAACCGCATGGCCAAGAGCCACCTGCGCGAGCCGGTGCTGATCCAGATCGAGCGCGAGAAGACCGAGCCCGGCGAGGCTCCGCGCGTCCGGCAGACCGCGTACCTGGTGCGCCGCGAGCACAAGCCCGCCGCCCTGGGCCGCGTCCTGGACGTCGAGGCGCCCACCGCCGCCGTCGTCTTCTGCCGCACGCGCGACGAGGTCGACCAGCTCACCGAGACCCTGAACGGCCGTGGCTACCGGGCCGAGTCGCTGCACGGCGGCATCAGCCAGGAGCAGCGCGACCGCGTGATGGCCCGCCTGCGCGGCGGCACCGCCGACCTGCTGGTGGCCACCGACGTCGCCGCCCGAGGCCTCGACATCGAGCAGCTCACGCACGTCGTCAACTACAACGTGCCGTCCGCCCCCGAGGCGTACACGCACCGCATCGGCCGCGTGGGCCGCGCCGGCCGTGAGGGCGTCGCGATCACCCTGGTCGAGCCGCGCGAGAACTCGATGCTCAAGACCATCGAGCGCGTCACCAAGACCAAGATTCCGATGGAGAAGGTCCCGACGGTCGCCGACCTGCGGGCCCGCCAGCTGGAGCTGACCCGCTCGTCGCTGCAGGAGTCGTTGATGGAGGACGACCTCAGCCGCTTCCGCGTGGTCGTCGAGACCCTGGCCGACGAGTTCGACGTCATGGACATCGCCCTCGCCGCCGTGAAGCTCGCCCACGAGGCCTCCGGTGCGGCCGCCGACGAGGAGGAGATCCCGGAGGTCCGTCCGCGCGAGGACCGCCCGCGCCGCGACGGTGTGCCGGCCGGCCCCCGCCGTGAGCGCCGTGGCCCGTCCGAGGGCATGACGAGGCTGTTCCTGGGCGCGGGCCGCTCGTCCGGCATCCGCCCGCAGGACATCGTCGGCGCCATCACCGGCGAGACGGACCTGAAGGGCCGCGACATCGGCGCGATCGAGATCGCGGACCGGTTCTCGCTGGTCGAGGTGCCGGGTCAGTCCGCGAACGACGTGATCGACCAGCTGCGTGACGCCACCATCAAGGGCAAGCGCATCACGATCCGCCGGGAGCGCCAGCCGCGCTAGCCCGTGAACGTGAGACAGCCCCCGCCGTTCGAACGGCGGGGGCTGTTTCGCATTTCAGGTCAGAGGCGCACCAGCGTCCACCGCTGGTTCGACAGACCGGTGTAGCTCCACGACTGGACCGGCGTCCCGTTCCCGGTGTAGTGCCCGTTCAGGTCCGCGAACCCGGAGGTCAGCGCACTCTGCAGGCCGTAGGTGTTGTCGCCCTCCTTGGTGAAGACGAACTGCTGGGGCCCGCCGTAGTGGCAGCCGAACTGGATGAACGGCGTGCCGCGGGCCGGGTTGCCGTAGCGGATGTCCAGGCACTTGCCGGACTGCGCGTTCTCCAGCGCGTACTTGTTCTCGCCGAGCGCGACGATCTTCCACTTCATCTTGTTGCCGCCGACGCAGTCCCACAGCTCCTGCCCCGCGAGGTCCGCGTTGGCGCCCTCGTTCGGCTTGTTCGACAGGCCCGCGGTCTGCATGCAGCGGCCGGACTCGACGCCCTTCACCTGCACCCAGCCGGTCTCGACCGGCACGACGGCCTCGCGGTGGGTGAGGTCGATGATGCGCCAGAGCTGGTCGATGTTCTTGGTGTTGCTGCTCTGCACGACCAGCGTCGCGTTGGTGGTGCCGCTCGACTGCGCGGTGGCGAAGCGGCCGGTGGCGACGTTCTGGAGCTGGAAGGACCCGTCGGCGGGGTTCTCGATGAACTTCCACCGCAGGCTGCCCGCACCGCTGTCGCAGCTGTTCTGGCCGATGTTGTCGCCGATGGCGTCCAGGCAGAGCGAGGAGTGCATGGCCCGGATCAGGTACTGGTCGTCGCCGGTCTGGTACAGCTCCCACACCTGCTTGGAGGCGACGGCGTAGCAGTCCCACAGTTCCATGAGGGCGCCGGAGTTCTTCGCGTCCTGGCCCACACCGGCCATCTGGATGCACCGCTTCGAGCCGATGCCCTTCAACTCGATCACGCGGCGGTTCGACGGCTTGATCTGGTCGCGCTTGAGCGCATCGAACTGGCCGGTGGTGAGGAAGGTGTGGCGGGCGGGCAGGTCGGCCGCGAGGGCCGTGCGAGCCGCGACGACGAGGTTCGGCAGGTAGCCGTCCCGTTCGGCGCGGTCGAGGATCTCCCGGATGCGGGCCTCGGTCTCGATCGCGTCCTGGCGGTCCTGCTCCTCCAGGTCCTTCTGGTGCGCGGCGTGCACACCGGTGAAGATGAAGGCCTTCCAGACGCCGGGCTCACGGCTGTCGGCCGCGGTCTGCGCGTCGGCCTTCACCCACTTGCCGATGCCCTTGCGGAACACCTCGTAGATGAACTCGCGGTCGGTGATGAGCTTCAGGTCGTCGGTCATCACGGTCCGGGTGGCGACCTGCCAGGAGCTCGCCCGCGCGTTCTCGTTCGCGAGACGTTCCTGCCGTTCGCGCTCGAGGCGCTGGGCCTCCTCCAGCTTGCGCTGCTGGTCGGCGTCCCTGGCGGTGAAGATGCTCGTGACGACGTAGGTCGTGCGCTGCTCGTCGGTCGACGTCGGCGTCAGCACGGCCGCCGCCTTCGTCTTCACCTCGCTGTTGTCCTCGGCGTGCTGCCAGATCCGGAAGACGAAGTCCTTGAGGGCGCAGTCGAGGTCGTCCTGCGCGAGGCCGGTCCAGCTGACCACCTGGGCGGCCGCGATGCGCTGCTTGTCGCGCTCCACCTTCTGCATGCGTTCGATGACGTCTGCCTGGTGGGCCGTGAAGACGGTGTCGGTGATGAACAGGTAGCACGCCTCCGGGTTGGAGGACGAGTTCGAGGTGAACGCGGTGGCCGCCGCCTCGTTCACCTTGGCGTTGTCGGTGTTGTTCTTCGTGCGGTCCCACACCCAGACGACGAAGGCGCAGTCCGTCTTCGAGTACTCGGTCGGCGTGACGTTCAGGCCGATTTCGCGCCCGACCGCGATTTTCTGGTCGGTGGTCGACTCACGCGCGGCTTCAGCGGCAGCGCGTTCGGCGTTCGCGGCGGCCGTGAACGGGCCGGTGACGAAAGTGGAAACGACCGCCAGCGCAGCGATTGCGCGCATGCAGCGGCCGCCCAGACCGGATCTGGACAAGGTTGAATCCCCCAGAGATTCGTGGCATCCCCCAATGGTTTGTGGCCAGACCCCCAGTCCGCCGGATGCCGATCGGGACTCTCGCACGACGCCGACAACCCACGCAAGGACTGTGACTTGGGTCACATTGGGTGGTGAACCCAGGCCGTGCTAGAAATCCCGTGGGCAATCCTGCCCACCGCCTTGACCTTTTTCTGGGGGAAAATGTATGGGGCGTCATAGTTTGCTGCGCTCACTTTTGGCCGCAGCACTCGCTTTCGGTGCGGTCGTGGCCGGTTCGGTCACGCCGGCGATGGCCCAGACGGTCACCGCCACCGCGTCTCAGGCAGATCTGGCCACGGCCAGACGCGACACCGTCAGGCGCACGGCGATGGCCGAGTTCCTGCAGGCGGAAGTCCGTGCCGAGGCATTGCACGCGCTGCTCAGCAACAGGGGTGACGAGGCGATCGACGAGTTCCTGTCGACCGGCATCGTCGCGGCGCGAGCAAGGGCGAAACAGCGAGAATCGGACAATCTGCGCTATATCCAGGAAATCAACAAGTACGCGCTTCGCCAGAGCGCGGTGGAGGTCACGTCCTCGCACGCACTCGCCAGTTCCGCGACCGCCCAGGACGAGTACGTCCACAGTGGATACGAACGGGCGCGGGCACTCGACGAGGCCAACAACAACAAGTACGAGGAACGGCTCGCGCGCCTGGCTCGCGAGGACCGCGACTACGTGACCTACCTGGCCGCCAACGATCCCGGCCCGCAGGTGCGCGCGGCGGCTCAGCGCGCGGTGGCGGGCAGCGACGTCCAGGTCGGGCTGTTCTTCAAGTACTACTGGGGAATCGGTGCCGATCTCGACACCGAGGCGTTCCGGCGCAGGACGCTGGAGCAGAACGAGATCTGGCACCGCCGGATCCGCGCGCTGACCGACGCGGCGCTGGCCGCGGAGAAGGCCGAACGCGAGCTGAGCGGCGAGCTGGCCCGCAAGGCCCGGCAGGACGCCATCGCCAGGTGGAACGACGTCGACCGGGAGGCCGCGCAGTCCTCTGTGGACTGGAACGCCGAGAAGGGCAAGGCCGACTCACAGGCCGCCGCGTGGTCGTCGATCGCCGAGCACGCGCGTTCGGCGCAGAGCGAGCAGGACTGGGCCGCGGTGCTCGGCCGCGCCGACGCGTCCAACCAGTCGTGGGCCGACGAGGCCGAATGGGCACTCGGACAGGCTTCGACGTGGCAGGCCCTTGCCGCACAAGCGAAGAAGAACGCGGACGCCGCGCGCGACCGCGACCAGGGGGACGACTAACCACATGAACACCACACCTTCCGGCGCCGCCAGGTTGCGGCGCCGGTCACTCGCGGCTGTCATCGTCGCGGTGGTGCTGGCGCTGCTGGGGAACAACGCGCCCGCGATCGCCGGACCGGTATCTCAGCCACAGCGACAACTTCCGCTGCTCCAGCTGGCCGCCGAGAACGACACGGAGCCCGATGAGGAGCACCTCTTCTACATCCAGCTGGTCGAGGACATCCGCGACCACGCCGCCGACGACGAGGTGCGCGACGCCGCGGCGGCCGCACTCGCCGTCGGCACCAAGGAAAAGCAGATCTGGTTCCTCGACGTGGGCCAGGCGGAGGCGCAGGCGCGCGCCGACCAGCGCA
>JAVXWK010000427.1:0-8910 GCA_032230575.1 Pseudonocardiales bacterium
TGTCGCCGCCCTGCTCCTGCTTGAGCTCGAACGCGCCGCCCACCAGGATCGAACCGGTCGGGCCGGGAACGGAGCGCAGCCGCGTGCTGTAGGTGTGGAGGTCGTTCTCCTCGACGGTGACGGTGACCCTCTCGCCGAGGTCGACGAGCTTCGCGAACACGTCGTTGACCTGCAGGATCGGCTTGTCCTCGTCGTTCTTCACCGCGAAAGTGCCCTGCACGAAGGCCTCGGCGTCGAGTCCCGGTGCCGCGGACGCGACCGTGATCACCGGCACCTTCAACGCGTTGCCGCGGTCGTCGGTGCCCTTGATGTCGACATCGACGCACGGCGCGTTCGGTCCGGCGTCGCAAGCCGGGATGTCCGTCAGCCGGGCTCGCGCGGAGGCCGGTCCGCCCTCGTACATCCCCGTCACGTGGGCGTTCACCATGCTGATCGGACTGCTCGCGGCGACCCGCACGTGGCTGTTGTCGCCGAACTTCCCGGTCACCTGCAGGCTCGCCGGCACGCCGTGCACATCCGCCGCACCGCGCAGGTTCCCGTACTCCGTCGTGTTCGCCTCGGCCCGCAGCTCCAGCACGTCGATGCCACCGGACGCGGTGTACTGCACCTGCAGGTCGTGCGCCCGCTTCGGGTCGGTCTGGTCGAACCCGAACGGGCCGATGTGCAGGTCGAACGGCGACGGCAGCCCTCGCAGCGTGGCCTTCGCGGCGGCGTACGGCGCGGCGTCGAACAGCCCGTCGAGCCGCACGTAGGCGTTGAGCGGCACGCCGGCCGGCGGGCGGTAGCCGACGACGTCGACCTTCTTGGTCGCCATGGCGACCTCGACCACCGTCGGCAGGCCCGGCAACGACACCGTGCTCACCAGGCCGAAGCACTTGCCCAGCAACGAGCAGATCGGCGAGTCGTCCTTGGCGCACCCCGCGCCCGAGCACGCCCTGGCCTCGGCGGCGATGCCGTGCTCGTACAACGGGACCTGGCCGATCGCGTCGAGCGCCGCGACCTTGCCGACACGGGCCTCGGCGAGCAGGCCCACCGGGCGGTCGGTGCGGTAGCTGAGCTTCCCGTCGCCGTAGCGCACGTCGAGCGAGCTCGGCAGGCTGACCCTGCCGAAGGCCGCGTACCGGTTGTCGGCGGCGAGCAGGAAGTCGCCGTCGAACGCGAACGTGCCGTCGCCCGACCGCATGTCGAACCCGACACCGTCCGGCTTGGGCGCCACCGCGACGAGCGACAGCGACCCGACCGCGGCGCTCGCGTCGAGATCACCGTTGCCCTGGTTGTAGTGCGCGGCGACGTGCTGGCCCTGCGGAGCGGTCGTGTTGGCGTGGTTCGTCACCGCGAACGCCGCCGAGCCGATCGCCCCGGTCGTGCTCTGGAACTTGAAGTTGCCGTCCGCCCAGTCCGCGGTCATCTTCGCGGGGATGTTCAGGGCCTGCGCGAACGCCTGGTACTCGCGCCCGCCGAACGGCACCTTCGCCGCGCGGAACGTGATGCCGCCCAGCGGAGCCGACGCCACCGACTCGAAGTGCTTGGCCGGTGCGTCGACCACCACGTCGAGGTCGGCGGGCACTCCGTTCGCGGACGCGTCGAGGTAACCGGCGTCCACTCCGGACAGTGCGGCCGTGATCTCGTTGATGGGCGCCGAGTTGTGCACGCCCAGCGTCGTCCGGGCGTCGAACGTGCCGACGACGTGCACGGTCGCGGGCAGCTTGTCGACCTTTGCCCTGGCCCGCAGCGTGCCGTACGAGGTCTGGGTGTCGGCCTCGGCTGCGATCCGCAGCACGCCCAGTGGTGCCGACGCGCGGTAGCCGACGTCGACGCGGGCGGGGTTGCCGTCGACCGTGATCGGTCCGACGGTGAGGTCCGCATTGGACGGCAGCCCGTCCAGTGTGACCTGGCCTTCGAGCCTCGGCAGGTTGGGCAGCAACCCGCTGATCTCCACGTACGCCGTCAGCTGTGCCGTCGCGGTGTACCCGGTGAGCTCGATCTCCTTGCCCACCAGGTCGACCGCGAGCGAGGTCGGCAGCCCGGGCAGCCTGATGGTGCCCACGAGCCCGAGGCACTTGCCGAACAACGTGCAGATCGGCGAGTCGTCCTTCACACAGCCCGTGCCCTCGGCACAGCCCCGAGCCCGCACCGCCACGCCGTTCTCGAACAGCGGCGCGCCGAGCCCGTTCAGCGCCGAGACCTTGCCGACGTGCACGTCCGCGGCCAGGCCGATCGACTTGTCCCCGGTGTAGGTGAGCTTGCCGTCGGCGAGGTCGATCGTGAGCGTGAGATTCGTTGGCAGGTGGTCGATGCGCGACGTCACCGCGAGACGCGTGTCGTCGGCACCGTTCGCGGCGAGCACAACGTCCGCGTCCACGAACACCGGCTGGCCGTCGGTGTTCAGCTGCAGGTTCGCCACCTGCTTCGCCGGGCCGCGAGCGTACTCGGCGAGCGTGAGGTTTCGGATGCTGACGCTGCCGTCGAAGTCGCCGGTGACCTGGCGGTAGTGCGCCGACACGTGCTGTCCGGCCGGCATGGTCGCGCCACTGTGGTTCGTGACGGAGAACCTCGCTGCTCCGAGCGCGCCGGAAAGGGCGCGGAATCGCATCAGCCCGTCGGCGAAGTCAGCGTCGTACTTGGCCGGAACGCCGGTGAGCTCCCCGATCGCGACGAAGTCGCGGCCCGAGAACGGCACCCGCGCGACGGCCGCGATCGACCCGATCGGTGCGGACGAGGTGCCGTCCACGTGCCGCTTCGGCAGGTCGACCAGGACGTCGACCTCGGTCGGCAGGTCGGTGAGCGCCGTGGAGAGGTAGTGGTTGCCGGTCGGGTCGAGCCGCTCCACCCCTTGCGGGCTCACGAAGAGCTCGGCCCGCGGCACCGCGCTGGACGCCCGGTAGCTCACCTTCGGCTTGTCACCGAGGTCGTAGCGCACGTCCACGGTCTGCGGCAGCCCGTTGATCGCGGCGACCGCGCTCGGCCCGGCGGCGGTGTCGACGTAGGCCGCCTTCACCCGTTGCACCACATCGCTCGCGTTGAACTGCACGCGGCGCGCTGTGGTGTCGAGGTCGAATCCCAGTGTGGCAGGGAGGTTCGACACGTCGAGGCGGGTCTTCTGCTTGCCGTCGACGATTCCGGCGGCGACGAACGGCTGGCCGCCCGGCGTGAACTCGGTGCCGCCACGCGGGTGCTGGTCGAAGTACACGTCGATCTTGCGCAGCCCGGAGACGCGGGCGCTGGCGCCGAGCTTGGTCCCGTTCAGCACCGCGGTCGCATGATCACCGTCGAGCGGCGCGTAGTCGCCGAGTTCCTTCGACACGAACACTTCCGCCGAACCGAGCGGCGTGTTGGCGTCGAACAGGACGTGCCTGCCAGGCAGGTTCGCGTCCACGTTGATCACGGTCGGCAGGTCCTTCAGCGCACCGCGCAGCACGATGGCGGGCTCGCGGTCGAAGAACGAGACGTCCAAACTGGACAGTGCGGCGTTCGCGTCGTAGTCGAGCGTCACCCGGTCACTCGCCGAGTCGAGCGCGCCACGCCACTGGGTCGGCAGGTTCTTCGCCGCGGCACGGACGGAGGCGTCGAGCCGCTCCCCCGCGTAGACGAAGTCGGCGAACAGCACGTCGTTGATCGCGTCGCTCGCGGTGTAGTCGACGATGTCGTCACCGCCGTCGCGCGGGCGGGTCAGCGCGGCCGACACCGAGTTCGGCAGCTGGTCGACGACGAGCTGGTCGAACCTGTTGGCGGCGCTGGAGTTCGAGAGCACCTGCACGTCGAGCTTCGTGCGTTTGGTGACCTGGGCGTCGACGGTCGCCTTCTGGTCGCGGTCGCTCGCGCCGGGATCGATGAACGCGTGCGCGGTGAACACGTTCGGCACGGGTTCGAACCGCGCGCTCGCCACGGTCGGGTCGTAGGGCAGGCCCTCGTTGTCGTCGGTGACGTTCGCGAGGCCCGCGGTGACGGCGAGCGAACCGGCGGAGCCGACCTGCAGCACGCTCGCCTTGATGTCGAAGATGCCGCGCAACACCTGCAACGGCGCGAAGGTGTAGAGCCCGACCGCCGCGGTGGGCAGGCCAGCGCCGCGCCGGTAGCCGTCGAAGCCGACCGAGAGCCGCTTGTGCGTCGGGAGGTCGTAGACGGCCCACACGTGCGCGGGCAGGTCGCGTCCGGCGAACTCGCTGGTGGGCAGCCTGAGGTTGACCACGCCGAGGCCGAGGTGGATGAGGTTGAGCAGCGCCTCGGTCTTGGACTTGAGCGTGTTCCCCAGGTCTTCCAGCAGTTTCTCGAGGTTCAGCCGCTCGATCAGCAGCTCGGGGTGCAGGATGACGTTGAGCGGATCTTTCAGCAGCTCGTTGACGATGTCGAGCCGATCCGTGGCCGTCTTGATCTCGCGGTCGAGGTTCGTGAGCTCCCTGACGACGTTCGCGATGTCGCCGGGCGCGGCGACCGGCACGAGGTCGGTCAGCACGTCCGGCGTGCGGTCGCCGGTGACGTCGACGATCGCGGGCACGCCCAGCGGCAGGGTGAGCGAGCAGGACACCGCCTTGGTCCGCGACTCGGAGCAGACGCGGTAGGTGATCCTCGGAATGCCGTCGGGCAGCTGCTGCAGCAACGCCAGCGGGTCGACGGGCAGCGGTGGCGGCAGGTTGCCGGACGTGAGCGCGTCGATCAGCTCCTGCAGCGTGGCCGGCCGGCTCGGGTCGATCACCTGAGCGGATTTCACCTGCGGCTGCAACGCGTTCGCGTCGAGCGCGGGCTTGCCGTCCTTGGTGCGCCCGGCGTTGGCGAGCGTGGCCAGCGCTTCCTTGCTCGTGGCGTCGACGAGCTCCTGACCGGGTCGTTGCGGAAGGTCCAATGTGGACGGCGTGACGGGAGGGTTCGGCGAGATCGGCACGCGGTCGACCGGCACGCGGCCGTCGGGGCCGGGATCCAGCGCGGGCAGCGGCGAGATGGGTTGTGCCTTGGAGGGTTCCTTCGCGATGTCCGGCGAGCCGACCTTGCCGGGATCGATCGCACCCAGCTCGCCCGGCGGCGCGGGAGGTGTCGCCGTGGCCTGCGCGCCGAGTCTGTCCTGAGTCTGCGCGGGATTCTGGGCCAGTTGCGGCGGTGGCGCGGGGCTCTGGTCCGGCTGAGTCGCCGGCGGCGGTGCGGGTGCCGGTTCCGCGCTGGCCGGTGTGACGGCGAGCGTGGTTGCCAGAGCGGTGATCACGGCTAACGTGCCCATGCGCAGACGTGCTGATGCCACAACGACTCCCCCAGTCGGTAGAGCGTTCCCCTTGGCTCTACGGCAGACGGAGCGAAGCACACGGTGCGAATGGAGCACAGCCGCATTCAGCAATACCACTCGAACGGCCTAACGCCACACCGGTTCTGACCAGCGAAAACAGAGTGATCGTCACGTATTTTCGGTTGCTACAAAGGAAAACACGAAAGCCTTCCGACTAGCCCTCCGCGCGGCGCTCCCGGAACGCGATCATGTTCATCCGGTTGCCGCACCGCACGCTGCAGAACCGCTTGAGCCCGTTGCGCGACAGGTCCAGCAACAGCCCGGTGCAGTCGTCGGCCGCGCAGATCCGCAGCCGGCCCATCTCGTCCATCCTGATCACGTCGATGAACGCCAGCGCGGCCTCCACGCGCATTCGTTCGGCCAGCGGTGCGTCGGGCTCGGTGGCGTGCATGTGCCAGTCCTGCTTGTCGTGCCGGACCAGGTGCGGGAGGGCGCGCGCGTCGCGGAGCATCTTGTTCACGGCGTCGACGGCGTCGTCGCGGCTGAGGGTCCACACGTGCCGCAGCAGCGTGCGCGTGCGGTGGACGTCGCGCAGTTCCGCCTCGTCGTGGTCCACGCGTCCCGTGTAGCCGTGTTCCACGAGCAGGGCGTCGAGCTGGGCGGTCGTGGCCAGCTCGTCGGCACCGCTGCGCGAGGAGGCGGGTTCGGTGTTGCACAGGGCCACGACGAAGCCGAGCACCTCCTCCGCGTCAGGGGCAAAACGCAAATTGACTCCTTACTCGCACCGGCCTACCGTCAGGGACGTAATCCAGGTTAGGCCATGACACGGTTCCGGAGTGGGAGGCAGGCGTGGGGGTTCCGTCGAAGTCCACGGGTCTGATCGCGGCAGCGGTCTCGTTCATCTCGTTCGGCACGTCGGGAGCGTTCGTCAAGCCGCTGCTGGAGGCCGGGTGGTCGCCGGCCGCCGCGGTCACGGTGCGAGCGCTGGTGGCCGGGCTGGTGCTGCTGCCGTTCGCCGCGTTCTCCCTGAGAGGCAGATGGGACCTGCTGTGGCAGGCGCGGTGGCCCGTGCTCGGCATGGGCGTGGTCGGGGTCGCGGCCACGCAGGTCCTCTACTTCGCCGCGATCAGCCGCATCCCGGTGGCGACGGCGCTGCTCATCGAGTTCCTCGCGCCGCTGCTGCTGGTCGGGTTCACCTGGGCGGTCAGCAGAAGGACGCCCGCGCCGGTCGTCCTGATCGGCTCGGTGCTCGCGATCGGCGGGCTGGTGCTCGTGATCGGGCCCGGTGCGATCCAGGCCGTGGACCCGATCGGCCTCGTGGCCGCGTTCGGTGCTGCCATCGCGTGCGCCGTGTACTTCGCGATCGCCGGGCGTCCCAACAACGGCCTTCCACCGGTCGCGCTAGCCGGGGCCGGGATGTTGCTGGCAGCGCCGGTGCTGGCGGTCGTCGGAGCGACCGGGCTGCTGCCGTTCACCGCGACGTTCGGCGACGTGGAGCTGTTCGACGGCGAGACGGCCACCGCCTGGTGGGTGCCGTTGCTCATCGTCGCCGTCATCGGCACCGCGCTGGCCTACGCGACCGGCATCACCGCCTCCGGGATCCTCGGGTCACGGCTCGGGTCGTTCATCGCGCTGCTGGAGGTCGTGTCGGCGTCGCTGTTCGCGTGGCTGCTGCTGGGCGAGGGCCTCTCGCCGTTGCAGCTGTTCGGTGGCGTGCTGATCGTCGGTGGCATCGCGTCGGTCCGGGCGGAGCGGCCGGCGGAGGAACCGGCCGCACCCGCCCTGGCTCAGGCTTGAGCGACGTCGACGATCCAGGTGACGCCGAACCGGTCGGCCGGCATCCCGAACGCCGGTGCCCACTGCGCCGGGCCGAACTTCTCGATCACGGAAGCTCCGTCGGCAAGCCGTCCCGGATCGGGGCGACCTCGTCGATGCTGGATCCCCGCACCGACAGGAAGGACGGCTCCTCGGTGATCGTCGTGCCGTTCTCGCGCCGAGTGGTGGGCTTCGGGGAAAGCGGCTCATCCGTTCCCGGCACGTCGTAGGCCATGACGCGGAAAATGGACAGATCCACTACTTCGTCCCGTCTGCGCACGATGGGCGGCGGAAACAGCGGCACCGCTCAGGAGATCACCGAGTGGGTCACCGCGAACTACACCGCTACGACGGTGGCGGGGACGACTCTCCACGCGCTGGCAGGACCCGCTGGATGACCGGGATGACCCGCGAGCGCGGTGGTTCCCAGACGTGCCTGTCCTCGAACCGCCAGGCGTAGGTGAGGGCGCCGTCGCGAACGCAGTCGAGCAGGCCGGGTGCGGCCAGCTCGCGGGCCGACCACTCGTAGAGCTGCCGCAGCCGGGGCGCGATCATCCCGAAGTCGACGAGCCGGGCGAACCCGTGCTCCTGGCCGAGGTAGTAGTGGACCTCGTCGCTCAACGGGTACCGGTCCGGCAGCACTCGGGAGAGCTGCAGGAAGATGCCGGTCATCCCGAGCCTCGGATCGCCGAGCAACGGTGCCAGCACGCGCAACCAGCTCAGTGAGAGCCTGGGCGCGGCGACCAGGGCGTGGGTGTAGAGCACCCGGCACAGGATGACGTTCATGAAGAACCGCTCCGGCTCGTTCTCCTTCTCCGCCAGCTCCCGGTACTCCAGGTAGGCCGCGACCACGCTGCCGTTGTGCGCGCGGTACCAGGCCCGTGCGGTGGGGCGGCGCGCGAAGGCCAGCCACTGAGCGGCCGTGTGCGACGACGGCGGTCCGCTCAGCCCGCCGCTCAGCCCCACCGACTCGCAGCCGTCGCGGAGGATGCGTTCATTGACCGCACGCCACCACGGGCTGCCGGGACGGTCGGCGAACTCGGGCTGCAACACACCGCGGCGAAGCTGCCAGCGCATGAACGACCTGGCCGCCCGGCGGAACGGCAGGTGTTGCGGCGCGTGGCCGAACGGGCCGTAGTAGCAGCGCTCCATCAACGCCAACCGGCCGGCGGGGTCGTCGCGGACCCTGCCGGCCTGCTGCTCGGCCCACGCGCCGGCCGTGAGCTCGGGCATCACGCGGACATGGTGGCACGCACGAGCTTGCGGTTCAGGAACTCGCCGAACGCTCCTGACGATCAGGGCCAGACGAGCGCGCCGTCCTCGGTGAGGACGGGTTCGAGCTCGAGCCGGTCGGCGATCTCGGCCAGCAGGTCGGTGACGCTCGCCCAGTCCGTCGGGTGGAAACCCTCGTCGGCGTTCCACTCCATGATCCAGCCGTGGTCGGCGCCGTCCCGCAGGTCCACGCCGAGCAGGCCACCACCGCTGTCCCGGCACAGCGGAACCAGCGCGGTGCAGTACGGAAACCCGGTGGACCCGGCCGCTTTCCGGTGTGTGTCGCCGACGCAGCAGTCCTGGTCGGGGAACTCGGCCTGCCTGCGGTACTCCTGGCCCGCCCGCTCGGCGCCGAGCGGGACGTACCGGTCCGGCACGAGGCGGCCGTCGCGGTTGCCGCCGGGATCGCGTTCGTCGTCGATGCCGTCCGTCGCCGCCCACCACGCCAGCAGGTCCGCGGGAAAGCTGAGACCGACAAGGCGCTGGAGCTCGACGAGCGCCGCGGGTGCCGGCGGACGGATCTCCCGCGCGGTGGCCGGTGCGTGCGCCGACAACGCGGCCGTGATCCGCTGCCAGTTCTGTTCCACGGTCACGCCGGACACCTTTCGCGG
>JAVXWK010000435.1:0-7123 GCA_032230575.1 Pseudonocardiales bacterium
CATCTGGCCGGCGACCTGTTCCTCCAGGACGTCACGCGCGCGTGGCGCCGTGAGCTGCGGGGCACGGATGTCCTCGCTCGGTTCGGCGGCGAGGAATTCGTGGTGGTGCTGCGCGACTGCCCCATCAAGGACGCGGCCGCCGTGCTGGACAAGCTTCGCCGGGCCACCCCTGCCGGCCAGACCGTGAGCATCGGGATCGCGGAGTGGGACGGCATGGAGAACCGGCAGGCGCTCGTGCAACGCGTCGACGAAGCTCTCTACGCGGCCAAGTCGTCGGGTCGCAACCGGCTGCACTGCGCCGCGTGAACACTGCGCTGACCCGCACGTACGGCCGAGAGCGTTACGCGTTTTACCCGAACTTGGTGATTTCGTTATCAAGTACTCACGGTGAACCTGTCGATATCCACCCTGATCACACCGGGCGACCAGACAGGGAGCGTGTCAGGCAAATGACCGCGAGCAACAAGCCCGCTTTGCAGAACACCGACGTCACCGACGGGTCCGAGGACTCCGAGGTCATGGACCTGTTGCAGGAGCACGTGCCGCTGGCGCTGCTCTGCGACCTGAGCACCCCCGAAGGGCCCCACTCGGCGGAGATCCTGGCCGAGGAAGGGCAGCCCACCGACACCTGGTGGAAGCAGTAGGCCTCCCGACCGGCTGGTAAAGTTCGCGACGCTCCACGCGCCGCTAGCTCAACTGGCAGAGCAGCGGACTCTTAATCCGCGGGTTGGGGGTTCGATTCCCTCGCGGCGCACCCTTGCTGACCGGCGTCCTCATCCACCCGGATGTGGGCGCTGAGTCCTCTCACGAGTCAGACGAGGGCCGCGCCCGATGGTCACGGCCCGCAACATCGGCTACACCTGAGGTAGTCCGGACAACCCACGTAGCCCCCCGAACGGTTGTCACGGGCAAGGCCGGACCCGTGGGCCACCCCCCTGACCCGCGGGTCCGGTCGCTGCGTCATCCGGAAGCGACCGGGGCCGGAGAGAGATCCAGGCCGTATTTCGCACAGACCTGCTCGAAGACCTTGGCGTGCGCCATCGGCATTGCGCCGCGGCGCCAGGTCTCGGCGTACCGCTGGTAGAACGCCGCCGCGGTGTCCTCCGCGTTCAGGGCGAAAGGTGCGTCCCAGGTGCCGAGCCGCCGCATCACCAGGCACGGCATCGGCACGAACGCGCCCTGCGGCCACGGGTCGGTCGGCTTGGACCCCGGGGCGTGCGCCACCGAAGCTCCCATGACGGCGGCTGCCAGCCGGGCCGGTCGCAGCAGGTCCTCGACATCATCCAGCCGGTCGTGGTGCTCGGGCAGCAGATCGGGGAAGCCGAGGACGACTGCCACCATGACGTCGTCCGCAGAGGTTCCGTCCAGCACGGTGCGCAGCAGGAGCAGACCCGCGGCGAGCACCGCCTCGAAGTCGGACCCGTCCAGTCCCGGAGCCAGCAGAACCCGCAGCTTGCCTTCCTCGACCATCTTGCGGGAGTAGGGGCAGATCGGCCCTTCCCTGGTCATCCCCGGTCCGGGATAGGGGGTGGCGAGGTAGTCGTGACACCAGTCGACCAACGCGTCGTAGCTCTCCCGATCGCGTCCGGCCAGGTCAGGCCCCGCCGTGATCACCGTGGTCATCGCGCCCCCTTCGCCCGTCGGCTCACCCTAGAAGATCCGATCCCCGAAACGCCCCATCCACGAGCCGTCGTACGGCCAATATGGTGATGGCCCGGAGGTGCGACTGATGGAGACCAAGGCGGCCGTGGCAAGCCGGAACGGGCTTGCCGCCGCTGTCCTCGTCGGAGCCACGGTGGCCGTCGCGATGGGCGTGTACGCCCGCGTGCACGAGCCGGCCGGTCGTCCACTGTTCCTGCTCGGCTTCTCGGGCATGTTGCAGATGAAGACGTGGCTGACGACGACGGCGATGCTGCTGCTGGTCGTTCAGCTCTGCACGGCGCTCTGGATGTGGGGCCGCCTGCCCGGCGCCGGAGCCGCGCCCGCGTGGGCGTCCCTGCTGCACCGGTGGGTCGGCAGCGTTGCCTTCGCGCTGACCGTGCCGGTGGCATTCCACTGCATCTGGTCCATCGGTTTCATGACCTACAGCACCAGGGCGTTGGTTCACGGCGTGGTCGGGTGCGTCTTCTACGGCGCCTACGCGTCGAAGATGCTGGCCCTCCGGGTCCGCGGGCTGCCCGGTTGGGCGTTGCCGGTCTTGGGTGGCACCGTCCTCGCGTCGCTCGTGCTGATCTGGTTGACATCTGCGCTGTGGTTCTTCACCCGTGCTGGTGTTCCGCTGACGTAAGGGAGCCACCATGTCCGTCCCGGCACTGGCCCGGCGTTCTGTCCTGCGCGGCCTGGCGGTTGCCGTCGGGGCAGCGGTCGCCGGCTTCGTCGCCACGCGCGCAAGTGGCCTGGCCGACCCCAAGGGCCGGACGGCGGCGGCGAACGCCTACGGGCCGGTCAGCAAGACGAGCGCCGAGCCCTTGGCCAGTGTGAACGACGTCCCGGTCGGGGGCGGCATCGTCATCGACCGTGCCAGCATCGTGTTGACGCGGGATGCGAGCGGCACGGTTCACGGCCTGTCGGCCACCTGCACGCACCAGGGCTGCACCGTGAGCTCGGTGGAGAACGGCGTGATCGGTTGCCCGTGCCACGGCAGCACGTTCAACGCCGAGACGGGCGCTCCCATCGCCGGCCCCGCGACCCGGCCGCTGGCTCCGATCCAGGTTGCCGTTCGCGACAACTCCGTCTTCCTGGCCTGAAGGAGCACAGATGACCTGGTGGAGTCGGCTACCGACGCTTCTGTGGCTGGTGGCAACCGGGTTCGCGAACGGCGCGCTGATCGCGTTGGGCTGACGGGTCAGTACATCGTCGTGCGGATCAGGTGGTGCGGCCAGGCCGTCGTGTGGAAGTGCGTCCACAGCCGGGCGTCGATCTGCGGGCCGATCACCTGGGCGGAGGAGTCGCGACGGCGGTTGACCTCCTCGGCCAGCAGGGCGACCGCGTAGATCGTGTGGGCGCGGATCTCCACCTCCTCGGCGCTATCGGGCTCGATGAGCCGGCCGTCGCGGATGGTTGCCGCGAGCTCGTCGGAGTAGGTCAGCACGCCCATCACCTGCAGCCCGGCCGGCACGATGTAGTCGGCGAACGCCGTCATGGTGTCGATGTCGTCGACCCGCAGCCCTCCCCATTCGCCCAAAGACGTGTAGAGCATCCAGACCGCGAGCTGCGCGAGCTTGTGGAACGCGACCGTGTGCCCGTCGTACGGGCTGACGTCACGGAACCGCGGGAAGTCTGCGACGAGCCGGTCGATGAGGCCGGCTCCCCCGTCGTACAACCGCGGGGAACATCGCTCCACCACGTTGCTGAACCGCCCGTCGTACCGGTCGACGAGGATCGTTCCGATGTCACGCAGGATCGCGGCCCGCTCCTCGAGCATCGGCATCGTGATGTTGCCCGTGAAGATGGTGTCGAGCTCGTCGGCCGTGATCGTGCGCAGCCGGTGCCCGTCACCCAGGTCGTCCCCTCCGGCCAGCGCCCGGTCGACGCACGCAAATAGCGCGTCGGAGTCCGACCAGACCCGCCCGTCGTGCTCGACCGCGAACTTCGTCCGCGTGCTGAAGTCGGTGAAGGCGAAGTCGATCGACGCGCACAGCATGACGAAGTCGATAACACCGCTGCGGTCTCCCGCGGGCCGGAAGGGCAGGAGGAAGTGCGGCAGCGGAAGTTCCTCGTAGGCGAGCCAGCCGGCCACGTCGACAAGGCGCGCCTCGTCGGTGCGGACATGCTTCGATGCCTCGATGACCGGAAGGACACTGGCGAGAACCGGACTGTGCTGTCTCACTGGGACGCGCACGTGAGGACTCCGAACGGAGGGACGGGATGACGGTGCAGGTCGCCATCATGGCGGTCGAGGAGCTCGCGCAGCTGCGGCTAGGTTGAGTAGGCCTGCGCCCAGTCGGCGTCCTTGTAGTGCTCGGCCACGTAGTCGGGCCACGGGACGGGCGGATGATCACGCTCAATCTGCTCGATGAACTCCCGGAAGTACCACTGGCGGAACGCCAGCGACTCCGGTGGCGTGGCGAGCGTGATGAGGTGCTGACCGGACTGGCAGAACTCGTCGACCTCCTCGAGCAGCGCCTCGAGCTGCCGGACGGCACCTGCGGTCGCCGGGGGCATGTGGTAGGTGAGGTCGATCTCCGCGTCGCCCCGCGCGGCCGCCTCCTCCCGCTGGGCCTGCGCGGCCGTCGTGAACGCTGCGAACTCACTCGTCAGCTCGGCGACCAGCGTCAGCAGCCGCTCGGGCACCGGGCGCTGCGAGTCGGTCGTCTCGCGGTCCCGATCGGTGTCCAGCGTGATGAGGGCGAACTCACGCATCAGCTCCTCGAAGTGCTGCGATGATCGAGCGGACACGGCCATCGGCATTCTCCGCACGTGAACCGTCTGCAGCTCGTGAGTGCCTTGGCTATCGGTCACGCGCATCGACCCATCATCAGGGACAACTCGGCACGAGCCTGTCCATCGTTCTCGTCCGAGGCGCTGGCCTCGCCGAACTGCAGATCATCATCCTTGATGTCATCGAGATCCGGGACGACGAACAACATGTCGGACGGCTGCTCGTCCCAGTCCTCGGTGAGCTGGGCCCACACGACCTTGCCGGTCCCTGTGACGTCGACCCCCCACGACTCCGCCAGCTTCGAGACCAGGGCGAGACCGCGACCGGTGGTGGCGTCCAGACCGTGGTTGCGCAGAGCGGGCCGCACCGGCGAGCCATCGCGAACCTCTACCCGGACGACGTCCTCACGTCGCTCGAGGATGACCTGGATCATGGTGCGCGCGTGCAGGATGGCGTTGGTCACGAGCTCGGTCACGAGCAGCGCACCGGACGTCGTGAGGTCATCGCGCCCCCAGCGACGCAGGGTGTCGACCGTGAACCGCCGTGCTACTCCGACACTCGCCGGATTCGGTGCGAGATCCAGGGTCACCAGCACGGGGATGACGATAGCGGTGCGCCTTACACGTCGTACACGCGGCTCGCTGACCCGCGAGGCAGCCCGGCGCAGACCACTAGCGGAGGACGAACCAGACCTGCTTGCCGTCCCCGGGTTCTGGGTCTACGCCCCAGTCGTCGGACAGCCGCTCGACGAGTCCGAGGCCACGGCCCCCCTCTGCCCAGACATCAGCCTCGCGGGGCTTCGGCAGGTCTTTGCTGCCGTCGCGAACCCGCACCTTCAAGCCGGTTGTGCTGTCGCAGTCGACCGCGACGATGATCGGCGGGCCGCCGTGCACGACCGAGTTGGTCACGACCTCGCTCACGAGCAGCACCGCGTCCTCCAGCACGTGGCCTGCGTGCTCTGCGCACGTTGCGCGGCGAAGAAACTGACGGGCCCGCGCCGGGGACGTTTCGTCCAGGGGCAGTTCGCACTCACCTCGAGCCGTGCTCAAGCACATCGCTGAACTCCTGCCCCTCGTGCCGGGTGGATGCCACCGGCGCCCCGGCGCAAGGGACGAGCGGTAGTCGCGAACCCCCTGATACCCCGGCCCGCGGGCGGGTGAAACGCCGGGTTACCGACGGGTATCGCGCGTGGCTCAGCGGCTGCGACGCCAGGCGAGGAACCCGACGACGGCAACGGCGGCCGCCGCGATTCCGGCAGCCCGGCCGGTCCTGACCTGCCCGCGCTCGTCCACGACCTGGGCCTTGGCCGACTCCGCGCCACGGCGGGCGACGTTGGCCGGGTTCACGCGATCGGCGATGGCATCGACGGTGCCGGCGAGGCGTTGCCGGGTTCGTTCGATCTCCGCCTCGATCTCGGCCGGCGTGCGTTCGCGAACGGCAGCGGCCGCCGCGTCGCCGGGCCCGGCCGGTGGCCTGGCCTCGATGCCACCGGGGCTGGTCGAGGGGTTGCTCGTCATGTGGGGGAACCTCCGGGTCAGTCCTGCCCGATGTTCGCGGAGCCTATGCCTGCCCGCCGTACCGCTCTTCTATCCGACGCAGCTTCCAGATCAGGACCGACACCGCCCAGGCGAGCACGAAGGCTCCCACGATGAAGTAGCCGATGCGGCCGAGGTCGATGCCACTGATGAAGGCGAACGGCTGACGATCGGTGAGGCCGAGGTTGTTGGCGAGAACCGAGACGAGCTGAATGGTCCCGATGACGAGAGCCACGAAGACCGACAGCCACGTGGTCGTCATGTTGTAGTAGATCTTGCGCAGCGGGCTGGTGAACGCCCAGTCATAGGCCTTCGCCATGAAGATGCCGTCGAGCGTGTCCATCAGGCTCATCCCGGCCGCGAAAATGAGGGGCAGGGCGATGATCGCCAAGGGCGGCAGCGTTCCGGAGACGGTCCCCGCGGCAGCTGTCGCCGACAGTCCGAGCAGCGCCACCTCACTGGCGGTGTCGAACCCCAGACCGAAGAGCACGCCGACGGGGTACAGCTGCCACGCGGAGTCGAAGCCCTTCTCGAACCGACCGCGGAAGACGCGGCGCATCAGGCCGCGCTCCATCAGCAACCGGTCCAGGTGCTCCGGCTCGTAGTCGCCGCGGCGCATCGCCCGCCAAAGACGCATGATGCCCACGAGGATCACCAGGTTGAGGAACCCGACGAGGTAGAGGAACAGGCCCGACACGGTCGCGCCGATCGTCCCGCCGATGTCGGCGTAGCCGTCGGCGAACCTGGTCGCGGCCGTGGCGGCGACAGCGACCGCAGCCGACATCACGAAAACGATGGTGGAGTGCCCGAGCGAGAACGCCAGCCCGACCCCGAGCGGCTTGCGGCCCTTCTGCAGCATCAGCCGGGTGCTGTCGTCGATGGCCGCGATGTGGTCGGCGTCGAACGCATGCCGCAGCCCGAGTCCGTAGGCCAGCGCGGCGGCGCCGGCGTAGACGAGGGCCCCCTTGCCGTCGGTGAGCCCGTGGTACTGCGGCTGGGAGTTGTAGTAGAGGAAGAGACCAAAGCCGATGACGTGCAGGGCGGCCACGACGCCGAGGATGCCCACGAGTCGCGGGATCTCCTCGCGCTCGAACCGCAGGTGGGACCGCAGCGAGCCGCGCCCGGGCGCAACGAGGGGCCGCTCCGGTGCCTGGGTCGCCATGGGATGACGCTAGCCCTTATTGCGAATAGTTCGCAACAACCCATG
>JAVXWK010000457.1:0-2653 GCA_032230575.1 Pseudonocardiales bacterium
CCGGGGTGGACAGTGGGTGGCGGGACACTTTCTTCTTTCTCTCTATTTCTTCAGTGTTGCCTGAAGCCAAGCCTATCGACCCCCGAGTCCCAGCCCGACCACACAAACCAACCCGCCATTGAACGGAGGGCAACCGCCACGCCAGGGGTGAGAAGGGCAGAGATCGAGGAGGATTCGGGCAAGGTCGAGGCGCGCCGGCGAATGGCGCCGACGGACCCGTCCATGCGAATCCCACCCCGAACCCGCCACAACACACCGAAATCCCTTCCGAAACCAACACCAATCGCCGAACCGGTACTGTCCGGTTCCCTACGAAGGTCGTGCTTTCTGGCGCGTCGCTGGAGACCAGCCGCCGGCATTCGCTACCGTCGCGCGCCATGGAGCGCTCCATGGAGGCGGATGAGCCCAAGCACTGTGCGTGGTGCGGGAGGCGGTTGCCGGGGAGTGGACGGATCGGCCGCCCACGCAGGTACTGCGCTCAGCCGTGCCGTCAGCGCGCGTACGAGCGGCGGGCGGCGTTGCAGCGGGGCGGCCTTCCCGAGGATGCCGTAGTACTGTCCACCGCTGAGCTGGCTGATCTGCAGGACCGGTTGTTCCAGTTGCGGTGTGCCGCCGAGGATGTGGTGACGGCGGCGCAGGACGGGGCTGAGAACGAGGAGCTGCGGAAGCTGGCTGCCGAGCTGGTGGAGTCGGCGAAGGGTTTGGAGCGGCTTCGCTAAAGCCGTTCGCAAAATAGCGAACTGACCGGCGTAGCGGGTTGCTTACGTCCGGTGATCGGACGATCATGACGCGCGTGACCTCGTATACCCGCACGGTGCTGGACCGGGCGGATGTCGGCTATGCCGTGACGGACGCGCGCGGGAACCTGTTGTGGTGCAACCGCGCGTTGGGCGCTGTGCTCGGTGTTCCGGTCGAGCAGGCTTATGGACGGTCGCTGCCCGCGCTGCTGCCTGGTGTGCCGGAGGTTCCGGCGCCGGCCAGGGAGGTGCTGGCGCCCGGTCCGAAGTGGCTGGAAGTGCGGTGTTCGAAGCTCGGTGACGACCTGATGTACGAGGTCGTGGACGTGTCGGCGTGGCGTGACCGCGAGCTGACGGTGACGCAGGAGGCCGATGCGCTGCGACGGGCTCAGGCGCTGGGGCGGATGGGCACGTGGGAGTGGTCCATCTCGGACGACCGCGTGACCTGGTCGGACACTCTGCTGGAGATGTTCGGGTTCTCGCCGGGCACGGCGTTCGACTTCGAGCTGTACTCGCAGCTGGTGCACCCGGACGACCTGCCGATGATCGAGGAAACGCTCGACACGGCGCTGAAGACCGGTTCGGTCTTCACCTACACCCATCGGATGCTCAGGCCTGATGGCGCTGAGCGTGTCTTCGAGTGCTTCGGCGAGGTCGTGGTGGGTGATGACGGCGTTCCGCTGCGCGCTCTCGGCACGGCGCACGACGTCACCCAGTCCTCGCGGGTGCACGACGAGCTCGTGAGGATGGCCGAACAGGACCCGCTGACGGGTCTGCCGAACCGCAGGGCTCTCACCAGGGCTCTCGAGAAGGAGCTGGCGAACAACGGCTCCGGTGCGTTGCTCGTCCTGGACCTGGACAACTTCAAGGACGTCAACGACCTCCGCGGTCACGCGGTGGGCGACCGGGTCATGCGGATGCTGGCGAGTGCGCTCCAGTCGCGGCTCGGTGACCGGTTGATCGCGCGTCTGGGTGGTGACGAGTTCGCGGTGGTGCTGCCGGGCGCGTCGTTGAAGGACGCCTCCGATGTGGCCGACAACCTCAAGGCGGCGGTGGCGGGCTTCCCGCTGGCGGGCATCGGCACGCCGGCGCGGATCACGGTGAGCACGGGCCTGGCGGAGTTCGGTCCCGGCGACTCCTGGGAACTCGTGCTCGCGAACGCCGACCTCGCGCTCTACGCCTCCAAGGCCGCGGGTCGCGACCGGGTGACGGTGTACGAGCCGAACCACTACGCGGACACCGTGAAGCGGGTGAGTGTGCTGGATCGCCTGAGAGCGGCGCTGGCCGGCGACGGTCTCGCGCTCTACGGCATGCCGATGGTCGAGCTGCACTCGGGCAAGGTTCTCGGTCACGAGCTGTTGCTGCGGCTGGAAGACCAGCAGGAGCCCTATCTCGGGCCGGCGGACTTCCTGCCGGTGGCCGAGCGGTCGAACCTGATCCTCGACGTCGACCGCTGGGTGTTGTCCACGGCGATCGACGCGTTGGTGGCGGAACCGAACTCGCGGTTGCGGTTCAACGTCAACGTCTCGGGTCGCACCCTGGAGGATCCGGATTTCGGTGACTTCGTGCTCGACAAGCTCAGCAAGGCGGGCGTCGCCCCGGGCCGTCTCGGTTTGGAGATCACGGAGACCGCGGCGGTGACCAATCTGGACGCCGCGGTCACGCTCGCGACCCAGCTGCGCAGCTTCGGGTGCCGGATCACGTTGGACGACTTCGGTTCGGGCTTCGGTTCGTTCGTGCACCTGAAGCACTTGCCGATCACGGGTATCAAGATCGATGGTGAGTTCGTGAAGGGCATCGAGACCAACGCGGCCGACGCGGTGCTGGTGTCGGGCATCGTGCAGATCGCGAACGGGCTGGGTTTGAGCGCGGTCGCCGAGTGGGTCGAGCGACCGTCCCAGGTGGAGGCTCTCAAG
>JAVXWK010000491.1:0-3371 GCA_032230575.1 Pseudonocardiales bacterium
TCCACGTGGGGGTCGATCGCCGACGTTGCCTCGTCGAGCACGAGCAGCCGGGGTGAGCGGACGACGGCACGGGCCAACGCCAGGCGCTGCCGCTGTCCTCCGGAGAGCGTGACGCCCTGTTCGCCGACCCTGGTGTCGAGCCCGGCGGGGAGGCCGGAGACGAAGTCCGCGATCTGTACCGTCTCCAGCGCCCGCCACACGGCGTCGTCGTCCCAGTCGCCGCCGAGGGTGACGTTGTCCCGCACGGTTTCGTCGAGCACGCAGGTCTCCTGCGAGACAAGCAGAACGCTTCTCCTCAGCACGTCGCGGCGCAGGTCGCGCAGATCGACGCCGTCGAGCAGCACGGCGCCCCGGACGGGGTCGATCAGCCGTACGAGCAGGGCGCTCAGCGTCGACTTCCCGGATCCCGTGGGGCCGACGACGGCCACCTTGCGGCCGGCCGCGATCCGCAGGTTCACCTCGCTCAGCACGTTCGGCGCGGGGCCGTCCTGGCGCAGATGGCGGTAGTCCACCCCGACGAGGGCGACCTCGCCTCCGGCCGCCTGATCCGCCCGCCGGTCCCCGTAGGTCATCGCGCCGTCCTCGTCGAGCACGGCATGCACCCGCTCCCAGCCGATCGAGGCTCGCGACAGCTCCGCGAGAACCCAGCCGATCGAACGGATGGGGGAGGCCAGCATCGCGATCAGGTAAGCGACCTGGACGACGTCGCCGACATCGGCCGACCCGCCGGCGACCCGTGCTGTGCCGGCCACGAGCACCGCGAGGACGCCGAGGGAGGGCAGCGCCTCGAGGGCGGCGTCGAAGAGACTTCGCGTCCTCCCCACGGCGACGTTGGCCTGCCGCAACTCCTCCGCGATCAGGCCGAACCGTTCCGTCTCGTGCTCCTCCGCACCGAGGCTGCGCACCACGTGGGAACCTTCGAAGCTCTCGTGGGCGACGGTGGAGAGGTCACCGCGCAGCCCCTGGACACGAGCTATCAGGACGCCGATCCGGCGCTGGTAGACCCAGTTCAGCGCGGCGAGTGCCGGCAGGACGCCCAGCCCGATGGCACCGAGCACGACGTCGGAGGCCAGCATGGCCGCGCCACCGGTGACCAGCATGGCGATCACGCCCAGCCCCATCGGCAAGGGAGAGAAGACCTGCCACGTCGCGTCCACGTCGGAGGTGGCCACCGCCAGCAGCTTTCCGCCAGGATGGCGGCGGTGCCAGGACAGCGGCAGCGACAGGTACTTGCTGGTCAGCGCTTGCCGGTACCGTCCCTGCAGCCGGTACATGACCTTGCCGGCAACAGCTCGGCGAGCCATCACCCCGGCGGCCGTGAGCACCGCGACCCCTGCCAGCACTGCCAGCCACCCGGCGAGCCGGTGGCCGTCGAGTTCCCGCTCCTGGAAGCCGGATACGAGTACGTCCTGGCTCAGCCGGCCCAGCACCCAGCCCGAGACCGTGGTTCCGAAGCCGTAGACCACGCCGCCCAGCACCGCGACACCGAAGAGGAACGGCTCGTGCCGCATCCCTGTCCACACCACTGCGATGCCACGCCGGAAACCGTGCGTTCCTGTCGTGGTGGTCATGGGGAGACCTCCTGCCGGTGGGCTGTTTCGATGGGTGAACTAGAGGGCGGGCCATCCGCGCCGCATGGCGTCGCGCATCCGGTCGGCGAACTCGTCGATCAGCCGGTCTGGGTGGAACTCCGCGGCGCGTTCCAGCCCTCGCTCGGAAGCCGCCTGGTAGGTCTCGGCGTCGTCGTACGCCTCGATGACCTTCTTCCAGTCCTCGGCCGAGTCGGAGGCGACCACCGTTCCGGCGTCGCCGACCAGCCAGGGCAGGGCGCCCTTGTCGCTGGCGATCACCGGGATGCCGTTGATCATCGCCTCGACCACCACGCGGCCGAAGGCCTCCTCCCACACCGAAGGCACGAGGAGGAGCCGGGTGGTCGCGTAGACCTCCCGCATGTCGGCGAACGGGCCGTCCACGGACACGTTCGGGAACGGCATCTCGACGTAGTCCGGCTTGACGGGGCCGTCCTGCCGCCAGCCGCGAATCGCCCGGAATGCGCGGTCGGGGCAGAGTGCGGCCAGGTCGCGGAACAGCGACCCACCTTTCTGGACCACCGGGTTGATCAGCGTGATCGTCCCGTTCGCCACCCGCTCCTGAGCCTTGAACTCCGCCGGTTCGATCAGCGGGAAGAGAACCACTGAATCCCGTTCCCATTTCCGGTCGATGTACTCGGCGACAGTGGGGGAGTTCGCGACGAGCCAGGCTGGGCGGCTCGCATCCATGTCGTGCACGCAGTGGTTGTGCTCCATGCTGCGCACAAACCAAACCAGGGGGGCGTCGGAGGATTTCGCCCAGGTGAGCATGCGGTCCAGCCAGAACCCCTGGGTCATGACCACGTCAGGGCGAAGTGTGTCGCGGAGGTAATCGAGCGAATGCTCCAGTGCGGCGTCGGGCGTATAATGGAACGAGACGCCCTTCTCGTTCGCGTAATACGCGTCCGTGCGCTCCTTGAGTCGTTCATCGATCAGCGCCGAAACCTGGAATCCTCGTGCTCCCAGCCCGCTCAGCAGGGTATGTGCGCTGATGTCGGCGCCGCTGGCGTTGGGCGCGTAGTCGGCGGAAACGTAGAGCACCTTCATGTCACTGCGCCTCTCGGTCGATGGTCAACAGGCGTTGCGCCTCATACAGGTCCGCTTGTTCGAGGCCACCCGGTGAGGCCGGCTCGAATACGGATGAAAGCTCACCGGTGAAATCGCGATAGTCCTCGTGTTCGGGAGCGTCGATTCCCCTGATCCCGGCTGTCACGCTGTGAGGAGCGGCGTCGTCGATTCTTATTCCCTTCGCGCGACCGTTGCTCACGGAGACGTTCCAGTGAACGAATCGCGCCCCGTACCGCGGACCGGCGTCTCCGCTTCCGCTCATCCAGCCGTCGTTGTGGATGTCGATGTTTGTCCGGACGTTGCCGAACGGGAGTCCGCGATGACTGTCGAAGGTTCCTGCCTGCATTCGGCCGTCACTCCACACATTGCCGCTGGACAGTCCTTCCACATTGATTCCGTGGTGGAAACGGCCGGTCGGCACACCGGTGCGAATGATGGCGAAGTCCTGGAAGAGATTGTCGTGGGACTGTTCACGACAGGCGTACGAGTGGTGCCGGTCGGTGCCGACGATCCTGGTGCCGGACACGGTGACGCTCTTGCTGGAGACGAGCAACAGGCCGTTCTCGCCGCCCTCGATCACCACATCCCGGCACCAGCAGTCCCAGGCGCATTGGAAGGCCAGACCGTTGAACCCGCGATCACGCAGGTGTTCGCGTATCTGGCCGTCCGGCAGCGAGACCGTCAAGCCCTCGACTCCCACCCCTGTGATCGGGG
>JAVXWK010000509.1:0-3134 GCA_032230575.1 Pseudonocardiales bacterium
GGCGACCCCGGTCGCTGCGGCGAGCGTCACGTTCGCGTTGACCTGCTCGGGGTCGACCGCGAAGCCGCCCTCGAAGTCCGCGTTGACAGGCACGTCGACCGCGTCCACGACGGCCCGGAGATGCTCGTGAGCCTGATCGAGCGTGACCTCGTTGTCGGCGCGACCCAGCGTCCAGGCGAAAGCGGCTCGTGTGGGCGCCAGCGCCGTGAACCCCAGCCCCTGCAGTGCACGCGCACTCCCGGCGTCCCACGGGTTGGGCATCACGAAGCAGCCGGACGTGTGCAGGCGATGGAACTCCGCCACTCGGACGTTCTGTGCGCTCATCGATCCGCTCCTTCGTTGATCAGGGGGTCCCGCACGGCCTCACTGATACGGCGAAGCGCGACGACCTGGGCGGGGCTGAGCCGGTCCAGCAGGTGCCTGCGCACCCCCTCGACATGGCCGGGCGCCGCCGCGGCGAGGGCGGCGTACCCCTCGTCCGTCAGGACGGCCAGCGACGCGCGCCTGTCGTCGGGGACGCTCTCGCGGCGCACCCAGCCCGCCTCCTCGAGCCGGGCGACCGCGTGGGACACCCGGCTGCGCGAGGACTGCGAGCGCTCCGCGAGCTCACTCATCCGCAGCGACCGGTCGGGCTGCTCGGAGAGGCGGACCAGGATCTCGTAGTAGGCGTGCGGCATGCCGGCGTCGCGCTGCAGCTCACGGTCCAGCTGGTCCATGAGCAGCCCGGATGCCTCGATGAACGCCCGCCACGTGCGCTGCTCGTCCTCGTCCAGCCACCGCGTTGCCACGCCACCCAGGGTATCCGGGAATGGTTGAACGCTCAAGTAAGTTGATGGATATCGTCAACTCCTCACGCAGAACCGGAAAGGCACGCCGATGCCCATCGTCCGACTCAACCACGCCGTCCTCTTCGTCAGCGACGTCAAGCGCAGCGTCGCGTTCTACCGCGACGTGCTCGGGTTCACGCCGATCGCGTCGATGGCGGAGCTGCCCGGCGCCGCCTTCCTGCAGGCCCCCGGGTCGACCAACGACCACGACCTCGGGCTGTTCGAGATCGGCGCAGCGGCCGGTCCGTCGTTGGCCGGGCGGTCCACCGTCGGGCTCTACCACCTGGCGTGGGAGGTCGACACGCTCGACGAGCTCGAGAAGGTGCGCGACGCACTGGCGGCCAACGGGGCGCTGGGCGGGGCGAGTGACCACGGCACCACCAAGAGCCTCTACGGGCGCGACCCCGACGGCCTGGAGTTCGAGATCGTCTGGCTCATCCCGGCCGACCAGCTCGACGACGCCGCACTGAGCGCACGCGCCCGGATCGGCATGCTGGACCTCGAGAAGGAGAAGGCGCGGTACGGCGCCGACACCCTCGGCGGCGTGGGCATCTCGAGTCCCGCGCGGGCCTGACCGGCAGGGCTACCCGGTCGCCAGCGCGGGCAGGCACTCCTCGGGGATGCCGAAGGCGTCCACGAGTGTCCGGGCCTGCGGCCGCAGCGTGCGACACAGCTCGTTGACCGCACGGGTGAGCGCCTTGGACTGCCGGGTGGTCAGCCGCCCGTGCTCCAGGAACCAGCCACGGTCGGCCTCGAGGTTGCTGAGCACGTAGAGGTCGCAGACCTGCCCGAGCAGGGCCCTGATCGGCTCGTCCGTGCACGCGTCGATCGCTGCGACGAACGCCTCGAGCACGATGCGGTCGACGTGCACGCGCGCGGCGAGCAGCAGGTGGTCCTGCGAGGCGTTGAACGCCGCGAACGCGTCACCGTGGCCACCTGCGGCGCGCCGCAGCCGGCGCGCGAGCCCGTCGATCACATGCTTCTCACGCCACTCGAACAAGGACAGCTGGTAGCCACGGTCGAGCAGGTCGGCGTCCTCGTCACGCCCCGGCGCGGCGGCGATGAGGCGCTGCACAAGGGCACGTGCCGCGGTGCGCTCGATCACCGCTCCGACCACCTGGTCGGCGACGAACCGCACCGTGCCCAACGTGTCCAGCTCGCCGAAGTGGTCGCGGTAGCTGGTCAGCAGCCCCTTGGCGACGAGCTGCATGAGCACGGTGTTGTCGCCCTCGAACGTGGTGAACACGTCGCTGTCGGCCTTGAGCTGGGGCAGCAGGTTCTCGGAGAGATAGCCGGCACCTCCGCAGGCCTCGCGACACGCCTGGATCGTGGCCGTGGCGTGCCACGTCGTGACCGCCTTGATGCCGGCGGCCCTGGTCTCCAGCTCACGCTGGGCCCGATCGTCGGAGTCCGCTGCATGGTCATGCATCGCGGCGACCATGTCGTTCTGTGCGAACAGCAGGGCGTAGCTCTTGGCCAGTGCCGGCAGCAGCCGTCGCTGGTGCGCGAGGTAGTCGAGGATCACGACCTCCTCGGCGCCGCCCGGAGGCCGGAACTGACGGCGGCGCTCGCCGTAGCGAACCGCAATGTCCAGTGCGAGCCGCGCCGCTGCCCCGGCGCCGCCGGAGACGCTGATCCGGCCCTGCACCAGCGTGCCGAGCATCGTGAAGAAACGCTTGTTCTCGTTGTCGATCGGGCTGCTGTAGGTGCCGTCGGGGGCGACGTCGCCGTAGCGGTTGAGAAGCGCCTCGCGCGGCACCCGGACGTCGGTGAACGTGAGCCGCCCGTTGTCGACGCCGCCGAGCCCGGCCTTGTGCCCGCAGTCCTCGATCGCGACACCCGGGCAGGGAGCACCGTTCTCGTCGCGGATCGGCACCAGGAACGCGTGTACGCCGTGCGACTGCCCCGCGGTGACCAGCTGGGCGAAGACGGCAGCCATCCGCCCGTCGCGAGCGGCATTGCCGATGTAGTCCTTGCGCGAGCTCACGTCCGGTGTGGTGATGGTGAACGTCGCGCTGTCGGGGTCGTAGGTCGCTGTCGTGCCGACGGACTGGACGTCGGACCCGTGGCCCGTCTCGGTCATGGCGAAGCACCCGGGCAGCTCCAGCGAGAGCACCCGGGGCAGGAACTTCTCGTGGTGCGCCTCCGTGCCGAGGTGCAGGATCGCGCCGCCGAACAGCCCCCACTGCACGCCCGCCTTCACCTGCAGCGACAGGTCGGCGAACGCCAGCATCTCGAACGAGGTGACCGACCCCCCGACGTCACCCTGCCCGCCGTACCGCTTCGGGAAGCCGAGCCCGGTGTGGC
>JAVXWK010000564.1:0-17921 GCA_032230575.1 Pseudonocardiales bacterium
AGGTTCGGTCCCCAGTACCCAGCGCCGATGACAGCAATACCGATCGCAGTGTCTGTCATGCCGTCATTTCCTCATCAGTAGGCAACCCGGCGTCCGATGCCGGCGTTCTCGAAAAACACTGCTTCTCCATCAGTAAGCCCCGTGGCCGCCGAAGACGGCGCGGAAGGTCTTCCACAGGATCACGGCGTCGAGGGCGAGCGACCAGTCCTCGACGTAGCGCAGGTCGAGCCGCACCGACTCCTCCCACGAGAGGTCGCTGCGTCCGCTGACCTGCCACAACCCGGTCAAACCAGGCTTCACGAGCAGGCGGCGCCGCACGTCCGAGGAGTACTTCGCGGTCTCCTCCGGCAGCGGCGGGCGCGGTCCGACGAGCGACATGGTGCCCGCGAGGACGTTGAACAGCTGGGGCAGCTCGTCGATCGAGTAGCGGCGCAGGAACGTGCCGACCTTGGTGATGCGCGGGTCCTTCTTCATCTTGAAGAGCAGCCCGTGGCCTTCGTTGGCGGCGGAAAGCCTGGTGCGCAACACGTCGGCGTTCGTGACCATGGTGCGGAACTTGATGATCGTGAACGGCCGGCCGCCCTTGCCGACCCGCTTCTGGCGGTAGAAGACGGGACCGCGGCTGTCGATCATCACGAACGCGGCGACGGCGAACATCAACGGCGCCAGCAGGACCAGGAGCGCGAACGCACCCACGCGGTCGACGACGTCCTTGACCAGACGGCGGAATCCGCTCAGTGCCGGTTCACTCACGCGCAGCAACGGCATTCCGAGCACGGCGCTCATGTGCAGGCGCGGTCCGGCGACTTCCATCAGACCGGGCGACACGACCATTTCCGCGCCGGACCCTTCGAGGGCCCAGGCGAGCTGCTGCAGCCGGCGAGGCGTCCAGTACGCGTCGGGTGTCACGGCGACGATGCGGTAACCACCGCGGCGGACGTGCTCGGCGAGCTCACGCAGCTGGCCGACGACGGGCACGCCCTCGACGTCGGGGCCGGAGCGGCCGCGGCCGTCGATCGTGCAGATCGCGTCCACGCGCCAGCCCAGGTGGGCGACGCGCTTGGTGCGGTGGATGAGGTCCTCGACCGTGTCCAGGTTGCCTGCGGCGAGAACGGAGAGCAGGAAGCGCCCTTCCTTGCGGCCGCGGTGCAGCGGGCGGCGCAGGGCGTAGCGCATGGGGAACGCGACCAGGGCGATCGCGGGGACCACGACGAAGACCCACAGGCGGGCGCCGGGGATGTCGACGGCGAGCGCTCCGAGTCCGAGCGCCACGACGGCACCGAACAAACCCCGGCCCAGTCTTCGGAACTCCTCGGCACCCTGGCCGAGAACGGTCGGCGTCCACACGCGGTTGATCGCGAGGGAGCCGACGACGACAACCACTGTGAGTATGTCCAGCAGTGCAAGGGAAAGCGTGCCGAAGGCGGCGTGCCGCATGCTCATGACGGCACCGACGGCGATGACGACCAGGGCAATGGTCAGCACGTCGGCGGCGATCACGGCATAGCGGTACCGGCTCTCCCAGCGGGCAACTGGTGGATGCGTCTGTCTGTGTTCGGACAACGGGTTGAGCGTGGAGCGCAGCCCATCGACGTCACGGGCAGCGCGGACCTGCTCACTCATCGTTCTGATCTCCCCGGCTCAGCGGCGATTCCGGACATGCACGCGCAGGTCACCCCGAGGACCCTGAAATCTTCGATCTCCGGCAACGCTTCATTCAGGCTCGGCGTCCGAAGCTCGCAACCGATGATTCGCCGCATCCGGCATCCGCGTTACAGGCTGTGGAAAAAAGTTTCCCAGTTGCCCGAATATCGGACGTGACGCGCGTCTCACCGTCTGAAAACCTTGGCGACGCAAGACGATTCCGCGTGTCCACAAGGGACATAAAGGTTACGTATGCCGCGCGGGATTCGTTCAGAACAGGTCTTCAGACCCTAGTTCGATCGTCTGCACTTGTGCATAGACTTACCGCTGAATGGAGTAATGTGTTACGGCCGAACGGAAATGCGTACTTCATCACCCTCGACGACCACGACGTCACCGTGCCGCAGCTGCGCACCCCTGCGCACCTCAACCTGGCCGTTGACGTGCACTTCCCCGTCCTCGATCAGCTCTTTGGCGTGCCCGCCGTCCTCGGCCAGTGCCGCCAGCTTGAGGAACTGCCCTAGCCTGATCGGCTCTTCCGAGATCTCCACCGTCCGCATGAGTCACATCATCCCAGTAGGGCGCACCCCACCGCTCGCTCGGGTGCCCGCCCCAGCGCATCCGGGTGAAGTCGTTGACAGCCTTACATTTATGAGAACTTCCTGGGGTTACGTCGCCTGGTTGGCGGTGTCCGGTGTGGTCATCGCCGCGATAACGATCTTCGCCGCGAGCGCTTACGTGACATTGGACATGAGCCAGGCGCGGCCGGATTTACACGGTCCGGTCCACTACGGCCTGTTGATCGCGCACATCTTCACCGGAACGGTCGCCATCCTGGCGGGTGTTTCGCAGTTCTGGCCACGGCTGCGCGCAAAGCATCCGCGCGTGCACCGAGTGCTGGGCCGCGTGTACTTCGCCGGGGTGCTGCCGTCGTCACTGCTGGGCATCGTGTGCGCTCAGTTGTCACTGAACGGGCTGGCCGCATCGGCGCCGCTGACAGTGCTGTCCGTGCTGTGGTTCGTCAGCGCGGTGCATGGCCTGCGCACAGCAAGGCGGCGCCAGTTCGGCGAACACCGCATCTGGATGATCCGCGGTTTCGCTCTCACTGGCGCCGCCGTGACGGGCCGGCTGTGGGGCCTGCTGCTCGGCTCACTGATGCCCGCGGGGGACGGGCTGCTCATCTTCGCCACCGCGAACTGGCTGTCGTTCGTGGTGAACCTGCTGGTGGCCGAGTGGTGGATCCAGTCGCGGGGCTACACCCGGACCTTGCCCTCCGCAGCGTTGAGGCCCAGCATTTCGAGCAGGTCAGCGCAGTCGAGCGCGTTCGTGGCGTGACCGGCCACGGTGCGCGCCGCCTTGCTGTTCTGAATCGTGCTGTGCTCCTTTTCCAGAGCCTTTGCCTCGGCGAAGGTGCCGGTTTCGGGCTCGGCGATCGCGGGACGCGCCCAAGTCATGTCGTGCCTGCTTCCGCATCGGGGGATGAGGTCATCATGACAAGTGGGTGACCGAAACGCCAGATCTAGTGCTTTCCGTAATCAGGCACCCACAGCGCGTTAACCGCTTCGCAAACCGCCGAAAGCGTTTTCCTGGCAGCAAGGTTGATCGTTTGTTGCCAGGAATCGACTTCATCGCCCGTACCGCAGCACCGACTCCACTTCGGTCACAAATGCGACGAGCCTTTCATCGTCCACATCGTCCGGCGTGGGACCGTCCACCGCGAGCCGTTGCAGCGCAACAGAAGTAGTGGCACTTTCCCTCGCGAGCCTTCTGAAGCCGAACGTGGCCTCGTAGAGGGAGAAGGCGGTGGCGAGGGCCGCGAGCGTGGTCGCCGCGAAGCCCCACAACGCCCTGCGCGGCCCGTCCGCCATTCCCACCGCCGCCGCCGCGGCCGCCGCGATGAAGAGCGCGGCCGCGATGGCGACCGTCCACGTACGAGCGCTGGAGTAGCGCTTGCGGCTGCGTTCGAAGTGGTCGAGGCGGTCCTGGAACCGATGCCTGAGGTAGGCCTCGACGAACTGGGCCTGCCGCTGCTTGACAGTGCCCTTGACCTTCCCGGGATCGGCAGCCTGCTCGGCCGCCGCGTCCTGGCTCTTCTCCTCAGTCGGCACAGTCATGTCCTGACCACCTCGTGCTTGCGGTCGCTGACCGCGGCTTCCAGGTCCGCCACCTTGTCCTGGCGTTCTTCCTCCGTCGCCGGCGCCACCGACGCCAGGTGGGCGAAGTAGAGGGCACGCAGGCGTTCCGCACGCGAGCGGGCCGTGAGGTACTTGTCGAGCGACTCCCGCTTGCGCGCCACGATCGTGATGGCGGCCGCGAACGCCCCGCCCGCCACCACGAGGACGCCGGGCCACGGCGTGTCCTTGAGCCACGTCTGCAGCGCGCCGAACACCGTCGTCGTGAGTCCGCCGCCGATCGCCAGCACGGCCATCAGCCGGTAGCGGTTCTGCTCGACGTCGGCTTCCGCGTCGAGCTCCTGGAACACCGGCGCGACAACCTTGTTGGCGTCGTGGATGGCGTCGGCGAGCATCGGGTACGCGACGACGAAGCCGGGGTCGACGAGCGGGCGCGGTTCCTGTGTCCGGTACCGGACCTTGGGCCAGATCCTCGGCGGCTTGACGGGCTTGTCCTTGCCCAGCAACCGTTCCAGCGCGGTGACGGTCTTCCCCGGGCCTTCGTCGACGTGGACGATGAAGATCTTGCCGCTGCGCACGAGCACCGCGAGATCACCCGTGAGGTCGCCGGTCGCGATGCGGTCCGCGAGGCCACCCGTGCCGGCCAGCACCAGGAGCGGGTTGTCCGCGCTCAGGTGGTCGATTATCTCCCGCTCGTTCTCGCCTCCGACGACGAGGGCGATCACGGGCTTCTTGTGTCGGACGGCCTCAATGGTCCGGAACAGCACCGGTGTCGCGTCCGTCCACTCCGAACCGGGGACGATGACCGCGACGCTGTGGTTGGGTTCCAGCGCGACCTGACCGTTGGTGGAGGTTTCGGTGAGGTCGTGCACCTTGCTGCTGGGAGCAACACCGACCACCACGGGCCACCGCTGCTCGCACGCCTGCAAAGCCATGCCCAGCAAGTGGACCACGCCTCTGTCCGTGCCTTCTGTGACGAACACCGCGCCGTCGCGCGCCGCGGTGACCACGATGGATCTGAGCACCGGCAACAACTTCGCGGCGAGATCCGTCTCGATGTCTTGTGTGGAGCCGAAGACCGAGATCACCGTCCGGCCTCGGGGCAGGCCGAGGGCTTTCGGTTTGATGTCGGCGTCCGGCTGGGACAGCCGTTTGACTGTCGGGCCGCCTGCAGTGGGCATGCCGCGCACCATAACGCCGTGATCGACCGCAGACCAGAGCCGTTCAGACCCGGTCTTCGTCGTCCACGGGGACTTCGCGCTGCTGGTCGAGGGCATCCGCCGGGTCCGCCTCAATTGGCGTGACGGGTGTCTCGACAGGCTCCTGCGGCACGACCTCCCGCTGCTGCTCGGCCACGTCCGCGTCGGGTGCTTCGGGATTCATGCCTCGCGGTTTCCCTGCGTCGCCCTCCCCCACACCTTCCTGGCCAGCTCGTCGAGATCAGCGAGGCCGTCGAGCGTCGTCGCGGCTCCGGCTTCCTGGAGGTCGTGTTCGGTGAACCGCCCTGTGGCGACGGCCACAACCCGCACACCTGCCGTGGTCGCGGCGTAGACGTCGTGCGGGGTGTCTCCGATCAACACCACCTGGTCAGGTGTGAAGACCCGGACGTGCTGCGCGCGCTTCCGGGCGAACGTCACCAGCTCGGCCCGGTCCGCGTGGTCGTCGCCGAACGCGCTGGTGTGTCCCAGTCCACGAGATGCGCGAGCCCGAACTCCTCGAGCTTGATCCGCGCGACGCTCTTCAGGTTCGCCGTCAGCACGCCCTGGTGCGCCCTCGGGTCGTCCGCGAAGTGCTGCAGCGCCTGAAGCGCGCCCGGCAGCAGATCGCTGTGGTCGGGGAAGTCCTTGCGACGGCTTTCGAACTCGCCGGCGAGCGCGTCGGCCAGCAGCCTGGACGTCTCCTCGGTGTGCTCGATCTCGTGCTGGCGGAGGATCTCCGCGATGACGTCCAGCTCGGTGCGTCCGCCGAGGTCCACGGGCCCCTTCAGCTCCCTGCCGAACGCGCTCCGGAACGCCTCCCGGTACATCAGTTTGCCGAAGCCGCGACCGGCGATCAGCGTGCCGTCGATGTCCCACAGCACCAGCAGTTCGGGCCCGGTCACCGGACCACCACCCCTCAACCCGTAAAATGCCTGCTCATGACCTCGATCGACCCCGCAGAGCTGGAAGTCTGCCTGCGCGTGCTTGCCCAGGTCGAGGACCTGCCCGCCGAGCACGACGACGCGGTGCGCGTCCGCCGGGCCACCGCGAAGATCTTCAAGGCCGCGAAGAAGTTCCGTAAGACCGAGCGCAAGGCGGCCATCACGGCCAACGACCGCGCCGTCACCGCGCTGACCGCCACCGGGTCGCCGGACCGCATCGACGACGAGACGCAGGGCCTCCCGCTCGTGTCGAACGCTCAGGGCGCCACGGCGGGGACGCTGCTGCGCGCGCGGTCCTGCTACACGTGCCGCAAGCGGTTTGTCGAGGTAGACGCCTTCTACCACAACCTCTGCCCTGACTGCGCCGCCTTCAACCACGGCAAGCGGGACGCGCGCGCGGACCTGACCGGCCGCAACGCGCTGCTGACCGGTGGCCGCGCGAAGATCGGTATGTACATCGCGCTGCGGCTGCTGCGTGACGGCGCGCACACCACGATCACCACGCGGTTCCCGAAGGACGCCGCCCGCCGGTTCGCCTCGATGCCCGACGCCGCCGAGTGGATCGACCGGCTCAAGATCGTGGGCATCGACCTGCGCGACCCGGCCCAGGTGCTGGCGCTGGCGGACGAGGTGGCGCTGCGCGGCCCGCTCGACGTCCTGATCAACAACGCCGCTCAGACCGTGCGCCGGTCGTCCAACGCCTACGCACCTCTGGCCGCCGCCGAGCACGAGGCGTTGACCGGTGACGCTGCCAGGCCGGAACTGATCTCGTTCGGCGGTCACGGCCAGCTCGCGTTGCCCGGTACCGCCGTGCCCGAGGCGCACTCGGTGACGACGCTGGCGTTGATGGCGGGCTCGAAGGACATCGACGCGGGCGGGCTGGTCCCGGACACCGCGCCGGTCAACTCGTGGATCCAGAACGTCGACGAGGTCGATCCGGTGGAGCTGCTGGAGGTGCAGCTGTGCAACTCGACCGCGCCGTTCCTGCTGATCTCGCGGCTGCGCCCGTCGATGGCGAAGTCGCAGTACCGGCGCAAGTACGTGGTGAACGTGTCCGCGATGGAGGGACAGTTCTCCCGCGCCTACAAGGGTTCCGGGCACCCGCACACGAACATGGCCAAGGCCGCGCTGAACATGTTGACGCGCACCAGCGCCGAGGAGATGCTGCAGTCCGACGGCATCCTGATGACCGCCGTCGACACGGGCTGGATCACCGACGAGCGGCCGCACCCGTTGAAGATGCGCCTGGCCGACGAGGGCTTCCACGCGCCGTTGGACCTGGTGGACGGGGCCGCGCGCGTGTACGACCCGATCGTGCGCGGCGAGGCGGGCGAGGACCTCTACGGCTGCTTCCTGAAGGACTACGCGCCCGCTGCTTGGTGACGCACGCGTCCGAGGTACCCGTCGGACGCACCCGAACGAGCCCTTTCGTCACGCCGTGGGTCTATTCGACCGTGTGTTCGAGTACCCATTTGTCATGAGGACAGTGTGGCGGGGAGCACTTCGGTTCGGCATGACGACCATGACGGTGCGGCTGGTGTCCGCGTCGACGGAACACCGCAGCAGGGTGCACCTCGTGCACCGCGAGGACAGCGGCCGCGTCCGGCACCAGCAGGTGTGCGGCGAGTGCTCGCTCCGGCTCACCCCGGACGACATCGGCCGCGGCTACGAGCTCGACGACGGCCGCATCGTGCAGATCGATCCGCACGACCTGCCGGCGCCCGAGGACGGCGTCATCGACGTCCAGCAGTTCGCGCCGGTCAGCGATCTCGACCCGATCGCGTTGCACCGCAGCTACTACGTCGAACCGGACGATCTCGCCGTGCGCTCCTACGTGCTGCTGCGCGAAACCCTGGAGCGCACCAAGACCGCGGCGATCGTGAAGTTCGGCCTGCGCGGCAAGGAAACCCTGGCTGCTCTCAGGCCCCAGCACGGCGTGATCGTCCTGCACACGCTGCTGTGGCCCGACGAGGTCCGCGAGCCGCACTTCGCGTTCCTGCACCGCGACACCGAGGTCCGCACCGGCGAACTGGCCGCGGCGGCGGCGTTGGTGCGAGCCCAGACCCGGCCGTTCAAGCCGCACGACTACCCGAACACCAACCACGAAGCCCTGCTGCAGCTGGTCGAGGCGAACGTCTGACGGCTCCTGGCGGTGCGGGCGGCCGACCCGCGTACCGGGGATGAACGCGGGTCGCGCCAGGCCGTGCAGTCGATGCCGGACGACCACCGCATCGTCTTCGAGGTGCCTTCGTTCTGGAAGTCCACGCCAGGAGGGGGAGCCACGAGCAGAGCCGCCATCAGCAGGGGAGCACGAAACGCCTTCCGTGGGTGCCAGGCGGCGGCAGCGCCGGACACTAGCATCACTGTCCATGCTCGCCAGCCCGTCCGACCTCGTCGACCTGCTCGAATGCGAGCACCGCAGCTACCTGGGGCGCAGCGACCGGCAGGGCGACCCGGACGAGCTGCACGCGAAGGCCTCGGCGACGGCCGCCGAGATGCGCGCGGGCAAGGACATCATCGAGAACGCCGTTTTCTTCGACGGCGTTTTCCACTGCTCAGCGGCCACTCTCGTCCGCACGCCCGAGGGCTATGAGCCGTGCGACGAGGAAGCCACACCGCTCGCGATCCTCAACCTGACTGCGGCCGCGCAGGCCATCGGGGCCGAGCGCGCGCACCTGATCGTCGACGGCCGGCGCACGTCGTTCCGGGTCGCCGACTTCGCGCCACTGCTGATCAGGCTCAAGACGCGGCTCGCGAAGCCGTCACCGGCACCGAGGCGGTCGTGGGGCGACGTCAGGGCCGCGTGCAACGGGTGTCGCTTCGCCCGTCACTGCGCCTCGGGCCGCGAAGAGGCCCGCGATCTGTCGTTGGTGGCCGGGCTCAGGGCTGACCAGCGACGGAAGCTGGTCTCGGTCGGCATTGAGACCATCGACGCACTCGCAGCCACCGAGGAACGGCCTGCCACCCTCTCCCCCGCGAGCTTCACGGCGTTGACCGCGCAGGCGCGGTTGCAGGTGCGGCAGGAACGGACCGGCGTCACCAGCTACGAGGTCGTCGCGCCGGAAGCGTTGCAGCATCTGCCCGAACCGGCCGAGGACGACGTCTTCCTGGAGGTCGACGGCGACGTCTTCCGCACGCCGGGCTGGGAGGGCACGTTCGCCGAGTTCGTCGACCGCACGCCGACAGGCACGGTCTACCACTTCACGCCGCACGATCTTCATGCCCGCGCGGCTCTCACCGCGACCAAAGAGTCCGAAGTGGACGAACTGGAGCGGCGCTGTGTCGACCTCGGCGCGCTGACTCGGCGAGTGCTGCGGGTCTCCACTCGCGAGTACACGTTGCAGGCCCTGAAACCGTTGGTGCAGGACGAGATTCCGACCCGAGGCGTGCGGGACCTGCTGGAGAAGATCAAGCGCGAGCACGGCATCGAGACCGCGGTGAAGGAGGAACGCGACGAGGCCGCGCTCGAGAAGGCCGCGGAACGGGCCCGCCGGATGGCCGCGTTGACCGAGCCGTTGATGGCCGAGGGGCACGCGTTGTTCGCGGCCACCGTCGGTTATCACCGGCGCGAGGCCAGTCCCGCGTGGGGTGACTTCTTCCGGCAGGCCAGTGCGCCGATCTCGGACCTGGAGACGGACTCCAACTGCGCGGTGCCGATCACTTTGAAGGCCGAGGACTGGGTGCCGCCGAGCGGGCGGATCCGCACGCACAAACGGCAGGTGCACGCGCGGATCGACCCGGAGCGGCCGCATCCGTTCGGCAAGGACGAGCAGGTCAGGCTGCTGTACCCCGGCAACGTCACGCGCAACGCCGTGGTGTCGGACGACAACCCGTACGAGCTCGTGGTCACCGAAAGCAACTCGCAGGAGCACGCCGACCTGCCGATCGCGGTACTGCCCGGCAGCCCGGTTCCGGCGTCGCCGAAGGACGAAGCCGTCGCGGAGCTGGCCGAGCAGGCCGTGCACCTGTTGCCGCTGCTCCCCCGCAACCCCGGCATCGATCTGCTGCTGCGCACGCCACCGGGGCCGTTGCCGCAGCACCCGGACGTCGTGCAGGCCGTGATCAAGGCCGTCGACCAGCTCGACGGCGGCACGCTCGCGGTGCAGGGACCTCCCGGCGCCGGCAAGACGTACCTCGCGACCAAGCTCGTGAAGCACCTGATCGACCAGGGCAAGACGGTCGCGGTGACGTCCACCTCGCACAAGGCCGTCGAGAACGTGCTGCGCTCAGCCGACCCGAGCATCCCGATGGCCAAGCGCCCCAAGGGAAAGCCCGAGGAGGGTCTCCCCTGGGACCAACCGAAGGACAACGGAGCGCTCGCTCGTTGGCGCGAAGAACATCCCGACGGACACCTCGTCGGCGGCACGGCATGGACGTTCTCCAACGCCGTGATCAAGGCTCAACCGTTCGACGTGATGATCATCGATGAGGCAGGCCAGTTCGCACTCGCCGATGCCGTCGCCGTGGCCACCGCCGCGAAGAACCTGGTGCTGCTGGGAGATCCGCAGCAGCTGCCGCAGGTCGTGCAGGGAGTGCACCCGCCGGGAAGTGACGCGTCCGCGCTCGGCCACCTGCTCGGCGACGCGGACGTCATCCCTGACCATCTGGGCTACTTCCTGGCGGAGACGCGCCGCATGCACCCGGCCGTCTGCAGGCCGGTGTCGGAGCTGTCGTACGCCGGACTGCTCCATTCGCACGAAACTGCCCATAACCGAAGCATTGCGGGCATCGAGCCCGGCATCTACCTGCGCGAGGTCGACCACCGGCACAACATCACGTCGTCGGCCGAGGAAGCCGACGCCGTGGTCGACACGGTGCGGCGCATAGTCGGTCGTACGTGGACTGACAATGACCAAAAGCGCGAACTTACCTGTGCGGACGTGCTCGTCGTCGCGCCGTACAACCTGCAGGTCAGAGTCATCCGCAGACGCCTGGCAGATGCGGGTTTCGACGAAACTCGAGTGGGCACAGTGGACCGTTTCCAGGGGCAGGAAGCACCAGCGGTCATCATGTCCATGACGTCGTCGTCCACCGTGGACCTACCGCGTGGCCTGGACTTTCTTTTGTCACGTAACAGATTGAACGTGGCACTCTCCCGTGCTCAGACGCTCGCCGTGATGATCTGCTCGCCACGCCTGCTGGATGCCGATGTCCGAGGCGTGGAACAGATGCGGCTGGTCGCGGGCGTCATCGGCCTAACAGAAAACATGAGGATCTATCCGTGGTGACACCTCTCCGTTGTCATACGGTGACCTTTTGAGCGCTCTGTGTTGCTAGCGTGGCGCGGTTCACCCGGTCGGGTGATCAAGAATCTGAATGTGCTCGATCCGCCTCGCACCAACCAGAGCAGGAGAAATCCGTTGGCAAGTAGAGTTCTCGGCGCGTTCGTGGTGGCTGGCACCACGGTTCTGACCTCGCTGGCGCTCGCCACCCCGGCGTTCGCACACACCCCCTCGGTGGAGGTCAAGTGTGACGAGACGAACAAGCAGTCTGTACTGACTGTGGAGCTGAATGACTACAACACGCACAAGGGCCAGAACACCCTGATCGTCGAGATCGACAAGACGGTGGTCGACCAGATCAAGTTCAACGACGGTCTGGCGAAGAAGAAGTGGTCGAAGAACAGCACGGACGACCACACCTACAAGGTGACGATCCTGGCTTCCGACGACCCTGACATCGGGAACAAGAACCCGAACTGGAGCAGGGTCTTCGAGCTCGACAACAAGAAGTGCGTCAAGACGCCGCCGAAGCCCGAGCAGCCTCAGCCGCCGAAGCCTGAGCAGCCGAAGCCGCCGGTGGAGACGACGGAAGCGCCCTCGTCTTCCGTCACGCCTCCGGCCCCCGGTGGCAGCACGCCGGAACCGCCGCTCGCGGCGACCGGTGCCTCCCCGATGTGGCTGCTGCTCTCGGGTCTGGGTCTCGTGGGCGCCGGTGCCGGCACCCTGCTGTTCCTGCGCCGTCGCCGCAGCGCGTGAACTAGCTGAGCGATAACGGAAAACGGGGGCGGCCCCAGGAGGCCGCCCCCGTTTTTCGTTGCTACAGCCCCAGAGGAGTCGCGGGGCCGTCGCCGTGGTGGACGAACGCCTTGCGCATCACGCCGCCCGTGAGGATGCACTCGTCGTCGGGATGCGCGTGGAACGTCACCGGGATGGCCATGTCCGCGACGTTACCCGCGAGTGGAACTTCCCAATTCCGCCGCGCCCGCACCGCTGCCTACCGTGGGGAGCAGCGCCCTAGGCAGCAGGGGAGGTTTGTCGTGCGTGTGCTGTCCACGGTCGCGTTCTCGGCTGCCCACGCACGGGCCCTCCTCCCCCTTGTGACGACGCTCACCGAGCAAGGTCACGAGGTGCTGGTGGCAGGCCCCGCGTCAGTGCTACGAGGTTTCGCGGACGAGCCGGTGCGGACCACCGCCGTGCTGCCCGAGGTCTGCGACCAGCTCGTGGACCTGTTGCAGGGCGAGGTGCTCGCGCTCCCACCCGACTACGACCCGTTCGCCGACGAGATGATCGTCGAGTTCGCCGCGGGCCCGCACATCAGCGCCGCCGTGCAGGCCCTTCTCCCCGTGGCGGCCGACTTCCGCCCCGATCTCGTGCTGCGCGACGGCATCGAGTTCGCCGGAATGCTTGTCGCGGAACGACTCGGCGTCCCCCACATCGCCGCACCCACCGGCGTGGGCCAGTACATGGACCGCCTCACCCTGCTCAACGCCCTGAACGAACGCCGCGCGGAACTCCGTCTGCCCCTGCACGAATCCCTCGACTCGGCGCACCGGTACGGCCGTCTGGACGCGGTCCCTCCCGGCTACTCCTTCGCCCGCCAGCCGATGCCGCCCGCGTTCGCCCATCAGCAGTCCTCGCACCAGAGCCAGAGCGAACGCCTGCCGCAGTGGCTCGCGGACCTCGATCCGCGCAAGCCGCTCGTCGTCGCCTCCACCAGCACGTCCAGCGGCGTGTTCGCGGCCGAGTCCGCGTTGCGGCTCTTCGACTTCGACGCCATCCCGGACCTCGCCCTGCGCCACTGTCCCTTGGCCCACCTGGAAACGCTCGTGGCGGGCCTCTCCGCCGTCGACTGCGAGGCCGTGGTGCTGACGGGCGGGCTCCCCGTGGAGGCACAGGCAGCGCGTCACGTCCACCTGGTCGAGCAACTCCCGCAGGCGTTGTTGTTGCAGGCAGCCGATCTGCTCGTCTCGCACGGCGGCTACAACTCGATCCGCGAGGCGATGCGAACCGGTACTCCGATGGCGGTGCTTCCCGTGCTGCACGACCAGATGCACAACGCGCACCGCGTCAGTGAGCTCAAGCTGGGCGTGCGCGTGCAGGACTTCGAGGCCTCAGCGGTCACTGACGCGTGCCGCAAAGCCCTCGGCAACCCCGAGATCCACCGCACGGTGCGACAGGCCCAGCGGCACGTGCTCGGGCTGCCACCGATCCGGGCGGTCGCGGGCTATCTGGACCGGATCGTGCAACGCAACCGCAGGCTGGTGAGCATGTGAAAGGGCGGCGCCTCCCCCAGAACAACCAGGCTGGAAGGCGCCGCCCCTCGGCGAACTCGTGGAGCTATCGCAGGGTCAGGTTCCAGGCGTTGATGTACCCGGTGTCACCGGAGTACACGTCCTGGACCTTCAGCATCCACGTGCCCGCCGCGACCTCGGACGAGGCGTTGACCGTGTAGGTCGCCACCACGTTGTCGGCACTGTCCGAAGAGGACGAGTTCTTCAACCGGTAGGTGCTGCCGTCCGGCGCGACCAGGTCGATCACCAGGTCACCGCGGTAGCTGTGGACGATGTCCACGCCGACCTTCACGGCAGTGGAAGCGTTACCGGACAACGAGGACACGATCGACGAGGTCACCGCGGCACCGCGGTCCGGGATGGCGACGTCGGTCGTGTTCTCCAGGCCACCGGACGGCGGCGGCGTGGAGTCGATGGCGTTCACGGCCTTGGTCGCGTCGGCCAGACCAGCACCACAACCACCCGAGCACGTACCGGGAATCGGGCGGGAGTTGGTCTTGATGAGGTCCTTGACCTGAGCCGGCGTGAGCGAGGACTTCTTCGCCACCAGCAGCGCCGCGAGACCCGCGATGTGCGGAGCGGCCATCGACGTGCCCTGGTACGGCTTGTAGGTCTCCGAACCCGGCGTGGTGGCACCGGTGTTCAGGGTGGACCAGATGCCGTTCTCCGGCGTCGTGATGGTGCCGGGGGTGTCGGTGCCGCGACGGGTCTCGCCGCCGGGCGCCGCGATGTCGACGCGGGTGCCGAAGTTCGAGTAGAACGCCTTGTTGCCCTCACGGCCCAGTGCCGCGACCGTGAGCACACCCGAGCAGTTGGCCGGGGTGAAGTTCGCGACGTTGGCGTTCGAGTTGCCGGCCGCCACGACGACGGTGGTGCCGCGGTTGATCGCGCCGTTGATCGCGTTCTGGTAGGTCGTCGAGCAGGACGACTGACCGCCCAGCGACATGTTGATGACCTTGGCCGGGGTCGCGTTGGCCGGAACACCGCTCACGGTGCCGCCGGACGCCCAGGTGATCGCGTCGGCGATGTCCGAGGTGGCGCCACCGCACTGCGCCAGCACGCGAACGGGCTGGATCTTGGCGTCGTAGGCGATGCCGGCGATGCCCTTGCTGTTGTTCGTGGACGCGGCGATCGTGCCCGCGACGTGCGTGCCGTGCCAGGACGAGCCCTGGTCGGCGGGCGGGACGGGCTGGCCGAGCGCGTCGGTGCCGCAGTCGCCCTTCTTCATCCAGTCGCCCTCGTCGGACGGGTTGTTGTCCCGGCCGCCACCGTCACGAGCGCGAGCGGCGTCCGAGACGAAGTCGTACCCCGCGACGACCTTGCTCGCCAGATCGCTGTGCGCCACGTAACCGGTGTCGATCACGGCGACGGTCACGCCCGCGCCGGTCGAAGTGGACCACGCGCCGGGCACGTTCATGCCCGCGGTGGCCTCGAACAGGTCCCACTGCCGGGAGTACTCGGTGTCGTTCGGGTCGGCGAACGGCTGCATCAGCAGGTCCGGCTCGACATAAGCGACATCGGGGTCGCTCTTGAACGCCTGGATGGCCGAGTCCGCGTTGGCGGTCTTCGAGCCGAGGTCGACGACGACCGCACCGCTCGACATGCGGCGGTGCACGGACTTGCCCTTGCTCTTCACGTCGTCCGAGGCAGCGGTGTCGGACGAGGCTTCGGCGGTGCCGGGCTTGTAGCCGACGATCAGCCGTTCGAACGGGCGGTTCACCTGGGTCGAGTCCGGTTGGGACTGGACCGGGGCGGGAGCAGCGTTAACGGGTGAGATAACGCTGAGCACGGCGGCGGAGACAGCCGCGGCGCACACGCTCGTGCGTCGCAATCCGTTCACGTGAGGTCCTTCCACGCAGGGCCTTCGCGTGCCGTTGAGGGCGTCAGTGTTCTGAACCGGCTGCGGAGGTGACGTGGACCGTAAGTCGCGTCACACCTGCGAAAACAGGTCTAGCGGAGTCCGAATAACGACACTGGCGTGTTCACGACAGGCCCACTGCGCTGAATGGCGCACAATGTGGCGGTGTTCGGACACTTGGGCGTCTCCGCGGAGCTGACGGCCGTTTACGAGCTCCTGGTGACGGGAGGCAGCCGCACGACGGACGAGATCGGCGTCGCGCCGGACCTGCTGGCACAAATGCGACAGCTCGGCATCGTCCGGCACCTGCCTGGCGACGTCTGGCAGGCCGTCGCGCCCGACCTCGCCGTCGAGGCGCTGATCGCGGCACGCGAGGACCAGAACCGCCGGGCCCGCGCGGACGTCGGCCCGCTGATGGAGCTCTACCTGCGCAACCGCGACGAGGAGCAGGCAGACGACGCGTTCGTCGAGACGGTGACCGGCGTCGGCGCGGTGCGGGAGCTGTGGCACACGTTGCTGGGCGGCGCCCGCGACGAGGTCTGCGTGCTCGACCAGCCACCGTACGTGACGCCGCTGGGCGAGCACGTCGCGCTGGAAGACGAGACGCGGCAACGGGACGTTCAGTGGCGCGTGGTCTACGACAGGTCCGCTGTGGACCTTCCCGGCCGGGTCACCGAGATCATCGAGCTGGTCGCCGCGGGCGAACGAGCGCGCGTCACGCCGACGCTGCCGTTCAAGCTCGCCGTCATCGACACCCACGCGGCGGTGCTCCCGGTCGCGAACGGCGACGTGGTCGACAAGGTGCTGCTGATCCGCCCGTCCGCCTTGCTGGACGTGCTGCGCTCGACGTTCGAGCTGTACTGGGACAAGGGAATCCCGTTCAGCCCCGGCGGGATCTACGCGGCCGCGGCCGATGTGGACCCGAACCTGCTCGGGCTGCTCGCGGCCGGGCTCACCGACGAGTCGATCGCACGCCAGCTGGGTCTGGCACCCCGGACGGTGCAACGACGTGTGCGGCAGCTGATGGACCGCTGCGGCGCGCAGACCCGGTTCCAGGCAGGTGTTCAGGCGATGCGCAGGGGCTGGCTCTAAAAAAGATCTTCGGGTGCAACCTCGGGTGGTGTCGTGGCGTCTTCCTCAGTGCAAGCACACATCACCAGGGGGATACATGCGCATGCGCAACGTGATGACGGCTGCCCTGACGGGCCTCGCACTCCTCGGTATCGCGGGCACCGCGTCCGCGCAAACCGAGCTCACGTGGCCGCCGAAGGACGTCACGCCGGTCCACAAGACCAAGGCGGAGCTGCAGAAGCAGGCCGACGGGTTCTCGGCGCACCAGAAGAAGGCGTTCCCGCGTGCCTTCCACGGTGCCAAGGACGTCGCGCCCGGCAACTGGGGCGGCGAGGCCGAAGGTGTGTTCGACGACATGCAGTACATGGGCAACTCGGTGACCTTCACCTACAAGGGTGCGAAGGTCAACACGTTCACCCAGGTCAACGCGCCGGGCTTCCACAAGTGGTCGCCGAAGGAGTACTGCGAGACCACCACGTGCACCGGTGCCGGGACCGACCACCGCGGCGGCGTGACCGTGTTCGCCAAGGACGACAGGTTCGGCATCGTGGAGGCCCGCAACTTCCGCCCGAACGGTGAGGTCGTCTGGGTCCAGAGCTGGACCCAGGGCACCGAGAAGCAGCTGGCGGTGCTGGCCGAGGACAGGGCTTTCACCTTCACCGAGAAGTAGGCAAGCGCTAGAGCGGGCGCTTCCGGTCATGGAGTCACCGGAAGCGCCCGCCCTTTCAACTGGCGACCTTGCGCGCGGCCACCAGCCGGCCTTCCGAGAATCCCTCGACGCGCACCTCGGTCCCGGTCGTGCTCAACGTCGCGGTGTGCGCGCCGTCGGTCACGTCCAGCGAGGTGGCCGGGCGGCCGTCGACGTAGATGTCCACCCGGTCGAGGTTCACGGTGTCCAGCGAGACGGTCGTTCCCGCGACCGCCACTCCGAGCCGCCGCACCGGCAGTGCGGCGAGCAATGATCCGGCCCGGGCGAGCAGATCGACGTTGCCCTCCAGCAGATCCGCGCGCGTCAGCTTGTGCTGGTCCGTCGGCCGCACACCCAGATCCTCCACGGGCGTACCGGAAAGCTTGCCGACGCGCAGCGTGCGGCGGATCGACACGCGCATGTTCGCCTTGTTGGGCAACGCCTTGTACGGCGACTCGGGATCGCCCGGCGCCGGGATCTTCAGCAGCTGCGTCAGCAACCCGTGCGTCCACACGTTCGCGCCGCCGGCACCGGTGTTGTCGTCCACGCCGAGGATCGGGCCCAGCTCGTGGTCGGCCCAGCCCGCGGCGAAGATGTCGGTGGCGGAGTAGACGCGCGCGTCGGTGATCAGCAGGACCGGGCCGTGGTAGGTCTGGCCCACCGCGTTCGCGCCGTCGACCGGCGTGATGGTGTGGGCACAGGAGAACGCCTGCCCGGTCTCGGTCGAGGTGTCGAGCGACGGGAACCACGGGCCGAGGTCGATCTGGCCGGTCGGGTCGTCCGCGTGACGGCGGCAGATGCGCAGGTTCAGCGGCGTGCTCAGGAACTGCACGGGTTCCGGGTCGATCCGGCGCGGCGTCATCGTCTGCAGCAGG
>JAVXWK010000590.1:0-3034 GCA_032230575.1 Pseudonocardiales bacterium
GTCGAAGCGCCGCGGGTCGCGGTTGGCGGAGGCGATCGCCAGCAGGACGAAGTCGCCGGCCGGGATCTCGGCGTCACCGATGCGCAGGGACTCCTTGGCGCAGCGGAAGATGGCGTGCTTCACCGGGCTCTCCAGCCGCAGGAGCTCCTCGACCGCGCCGGGTACCAGCGAGCGGTCCTCGCGCAGCGCGTCCCACTGGCCGGGGTTCCGCAGCAGGTGCAGCGTGCCGTTGCCGAGGGCGTTGAGGGTGGTCTCGAAACCGGCGATGAACAGCAGGTAGGCCGTCGAGACCAGTTCGGTCTCGGTCAGCCGGTCGTCGACGTCGCGCGCCGCGACCAGGCCGCTGAGCACGTCGTCACCGGCCGCGCGGCGCTTGCGGTCGATCAGTTCGCCCAGGTACTCGGCCACCGCGGTCGCGGCAGCGGCGGCCGCTTCGGGGGAATGACCGGAGACGAGCGCCCTGGACCAGGACCTGAACTGCTCCTGCTCCCCGACCGGCACGCCCAGCAGCAGGCAGATCACCCGGATCGGCAACGGAAACGCGAAGGCGTCCAGCAGGTCCGCGGTGTCGTGGTCCGAGAGGTCGCCGACCAGTCCGTCGGTGATCTTCTGGATCTCCGGCCGGAGCGCTTCGACGGCACGAACGGTGAAGGCCTTGCTCACGAGCCTGCGCAGCCTGGTGTGGTCCGGCGGGTCGGTGTGCATCATGTGGCTCGCGATGGCCGAGGAGAAACCGCCGCGCTTGGTGCGGTCCGGGTCCTTCTGCGCGAACAGCCCGTCGATCGTGTTCAGGTCGGTGGTCAGCCGGAGATCCGCCAGTGCGGAGCGCACGGCGTCGTAGCCGGTGACGAGCCAGACGGGAAGCCCACCGCAAAGTGGCACTCCGGGCGGCATCATCACCTGGTGTGCGGAATTTTCGGTGCCGAGCTTCGCGTACACCGAGTACGGGTCCTGCACGAACGCGTCGTCGAGTTCCAGAGGGACGGAATTGTGAGCCATCGGCACATCCTCGAAACGAATGCTGTCCTCGTGAAATCCTTATCAAGGACGACCAGCCGTCGCAATGATGGTTATCGAAAAGCCTAACCGCGGCCCCGAACGGCGTGACTCCCGGGCCGGTTGCTGCTACGGTCGCGATTCGGGCGCTTTTTCCATTTCGGAGAGCATATTGCGACTTGCGCAAGTAATGGCGGACGTGTTCGAGCGCTACGCGGAACGGCCCGCTGTCGGTGAACGGGCGAGAGATGCCTCGGCCCGGCTGCTCCCCCGCTACGAGATCACCACCTACCGGGAGCTGTGGAGCCGCGTCCGGGCGGTGGCGAGCGAATGGCACCACCACCCGCGGCACCCTCTCGCGGCGGGAGACCGGGTGGCTCTCCTCGGCTTCGCGAGCCGCGACTCCGCGACGCTGAGCCTGGCGTGCGGCTGTCTGGGCGCTGTCAACGTGCCGTTGCAGATCGGTGCGCCGGCCGAGAACCTGACGTCGATCATGGCGGAGATCGAGCCCCTCCTCGTCGCCACGAGCACCGAGCACCTGGACGTGGCGACCGAGCTGGTCCTGCTCACGCCTTCGGTCCAGCGGCTCGTGGTGTTCGACTACGACTCACGTGTCGGCGACCAGGCGGAGCGGTTCGCCGCCGCCCGCGACAGGCTGACCCGAGCCGGACGGGAAGTCGTCGCGCTGCAGGAGGTTCTCGGCGCGGACCGGCCTGAGGCGCCACCGCACGTGCCCGGCGACGACGAGAACCCCGTCGCGATGCTCGTGTACACCTCGGGGAGCACCGGCACGCCCAAGGGCGCGATCTACACCGAGCGGCTGGCCGCGGTGACGTGGGAGGACCGGGCGAACCGATCGGGCCTGGTCACAGTCCACTACACGCCGCTGAGCCATTTCGCCGGCCACTTCGCGCTGACGAACACGCTGGCGCGCGGTGGCACCTGTTGCTTCACAGCCGCGAGCGATCTCTCGACGCTCTTCGAGGACATCGCTCTCGTGCGGCCCACCGAGCTGTCCCTGGTGCCGCGGGTGTGCGAGATGCTGTACCAGCGCTACCAGAGCGAGGGAGGCACCGCCGAGGTGCTCGCGCGCCTCCGCGAGGACCTGCTCGGCGGGCGCGTCGCGTGGGCCACCTCCGGCTCCGCACCGCTGTCGGCCGCGCTGAAGGAGTTCGTCGAGTCGCTGCTCGGCGTCCCCCTGAACGACATGTACGGCTCCACCGAAGTCCCGGGCATCGCCTTCAACGGCACCCTGATGAACCCGCCCGTGATCGACTACAAGCTGGCCGACGTGCCCGAGCTCGGCTACTTCCGCACCGACACCCCGCACCCCCGCGGCGAGCTGCGGGTGCGGGCGGACGGCATTCCCGGCTACTACAAGCAGCCCGAGCTGACGGCGGAGCTCTTCGACGAGGACGGGTACTACCGGACCGGGGACATCGTCGCGGAGCTCGGTCCACGCCGCATCGCCTTCGTGGACCGTCTCAAGAGCGTCCTGAAGCTGTCCCAGGGCGAGTTCGTGGCTCTCTCCCGGCTGGAGTCCATTTTCGCCGCCAGTCCGTTGGTGCGGCAGATCTTCTTGTACGGCAACAGCTCGCGCTCGTACCTGCTCGCCGTCGTCGTGCCCACCGAGGACGTGCTGGAACAGCCGCTGTCCGAGTCGATCCGGCGGATCGCGAAGGAGACGGGCCTTCGTTCGTACGAGATCCCGCGCGGCCTGCTGCTGGAGACCGAGCCGTTCAGCAGGGCCAACGGCTTGCTGTCGGATCAGGGCAAGTTGTTGTCCCCCAGGCTCGTCGAACGGTACGGCGCCCGGCTGGAGCAGCTGTACGACGAGATCTCCGCCCGCGAGACGCAGGAGTTGCTGGACCTGAGCCGCACCGGCGGCGACCGGCCGGTGCTGGAGACCCTCCAGCGGGCCGTGCGGGCGTTGCTGACGGTCGAGGTGAGTCCGTCCGCGTGCTTCCGCGACCTCGGTGGCGACTCGCTGTCGGCCGTGTCGCTGTCGAACCTGTTGCACGACACGTTCGGCATCCGA
>JAVXWK010000594.1:0-2862 GCA_032230575.1 Pseudonocardiales bacterium
GCGGACGTCGACCACGTGTCCGACGTGCTCGTGAAGGACCTCGACACCGACGTGCTGACGAAGAACGTCGTCGACACCGACGTGCTCGTGAAGCACACCGACGTGCTGGTCAAGGACGTCGCGGACGTGCACGACACCATCGACCTCACCCACAACGTGGTGCAGGACGTCGCGCAGGTCGGCGACATCCACCACAACGTCGGCCAGGTCATCGGTGACGTCAACGTGGGCGACATCGACATCCTCGACGGCATCGGCAACCACAACGACGTCGACGTCCACTTCTGATCGTTCCTGGCAGTTCACGGGGGAACGGACGGCGGACGCTCAGTTGCTCTGCCCCCGAGCGGCGGGTGCCCGCCGTTTCCTCGAAGTTGTTCGCACGCCCTCCTGTGTGAACCTCGCACGGCGCCGGCTCTCTCGTCGGCCGGCGGGCCCACCCGCGGCCCCGGCACCGTGCAGACACAGCTCAGCCCCGGACCGGCCGGTCCGGGGCTGAGCTGTGTCTGCCGTATTCCATGAACGGCGCTTTTGTGGACCTCAGGTGGACAAAAGCGCCGTTCATGGCTACTCGCTCACAAGCACTGCCTCGCTCAGCGACTCCCGCTCGGCCGCCGCCCACTTCTCCATGTCCAGCGAAGGCTTGCCGACGTTCAGCAGCCGCGCCACCTTCGACCGCAGCGCCACGAAGCCCTCATCGGTCCGCGTGGTCACCTGGTCCCGCTCGGCGGGCAACGGCACCTCCAGATCGGCCACCAGCCGCGCCGGAGAGCCGCTCAGAACAAGGATCCTGTCCCCCAGGTACACCGACTCGTCGATGTCGTGCGTGACCACGAGAACGGTCGTGTCGTGCTCACGGCGCACGCGCAGCAAGAGGTCCTCCAGCTCGAACCGGGTCTGCGCGTCCACCGAGGCGAACGGCTCGTCCATCAACAACAACGAAGGCCGGTAAGCCAGAGCGCGCGCGATCGCCACGCGCTGCTGCATGCCACCGGAAAGCTGCCACGGCCGCTTGCGGGCAGCCGCGCCGAGGCCGACCCACTCCAGGGCCTCGGCAGCACGGGCGCGGCGTTCAGCGCGCGGCAAAGACCGCAACGGGAACTCCACGTTGCCCGCGACCGAGAGCCACGGGAACAAGGACCGCGAGTAGTCCTGGAACACCACGGCGAGGTGCGAACCATGAAGCGACACGTCACCACGCGAAGGCGCGACGAGCCCTGAGATCGTGCGCAGCAGTGTCGACTTGCCACACCCCGACGGGCCCACCACGCACACCAGCTCGCCGGCGCGCACGGTGAACGTGAGGCCGCCGATGGCCTCGTGGTCGCCGTAGGTGTGGCCTAGGTCGGCCACCTCAAGCATGTTGCTCATCCCGACTCCTCGGTTGCCACGCCAACGCCCTGCGTTCCACCGCGAGCAGCGCGGTGTTGAGTCCGTAGCCGAGCACGCCCAACAGGACGATGCCGGCCCACATGCGCGTGTAGTCGAACTCGCGCTGTGCCTGCATGAGCTGAGAGCCGATGCCGTTGTCCGTGCCCACGAGCTCGGAGATCACCATCAGCACCAACGACAAGGACAGGGACACCCGCAGGCCGGCGAAGATCTTGGGCGACGCGGCGGGCAGCACCACGCCGAGAACCCATTGCCAGCGCGGGATCTGGAAGACCGCGGAAGTGTCCACTTTGGTCACGTCGACGGAACGCGCGCCGTCCACGCTGTTCAGCAGCACCGGCCAGATCACGCCGAAGACGATCGTCGCGAGCTGCATCGAGGTACCGCCGCGGAACAGCAGCAGGAACACCGGCACCAGCGCGGGCGGCGGGATCGAGCGCAGGAACACCAGCAGTGGCCCCGCGTACTCCATCGCCCGGTCCGAGCGGCCCAGCAGCAGTCCCAACGACACACCGATCACCGAAGCGATCGCCCAGCCGCCCAGAAGACGCTCCACGGACGGCACCACGTGGTCGAAGAAGTTCGACGGCTCGAGAACCCACCACTCCCACGCCGCGGCGACGATCGCGGACGGCGGCGGGAAGAACGGGTCGTCGGCGAGCCAGCCGAGCAACTGCCAAACGGCGATGAGACCGGCGAACACAGTCCACCGCTGCAGGAACCTGGTCACCAGGCCACCCAACGCCGGCGGACGCGTTCCAGGCCGTTGTTCAGCAGGACGCCGATCGCGCCCGCGACCACGGTGCCGACCAGCACCTGGTCCATCCGGCCAGGCCCGCTGCGGGCCTCCATGATGAAGTAGCCCAGGCCCACCTCGCTGCCCGCCATCAGCTCCACGCTCACCATCACGATCAGCGCGGTCGTCGCCGCGAGCCGGATTCCGGTGAGGACGAACGGCAACGCGCTGGGCAAAGCCACCTTGAACAGCACACCGAGCCGGCCCGTTCCGAAAACCCTTGCTGTGTCAACGAGAAGCGGGTCAAGTTCGTCGAGCGCGTAAATGGTGTTGAAGAGGATCGGCCACAGTGCCGCGTACACGGCCAGCGTGATCTTCGTTTCCGGGCCGAAGCCGAGCATCACCAGCGCGAGCGGAATCAGTGCCACAGAAGGGATCGGGCGCAGGAACTCGATGACCGCGCGCGTCGCGTGACGAACCGCCGGGACGCTGCCGAGCACGAGTCCACTCGGCACCGCGATGGCGACGGCGATCACGATGGCGATCAGCACTGCCAGCACCGTTGCCACGACATGACTCAGGAACGCGGGCGAGGTCAGTTGTGTGACCAGCTCACCGAACACGACGGACGGTGGCGGCAGCGAGTCCGCAGGGAGGAGCGGAGAGCGTCCTAAGAGCTCCCACAGCGCGAGAAACCCGGCGATGCCGAGGAGTCCCCTTGTGAACGCACGCAC
>JAVXWK010000597.1:0-8539 GCA_032230575.1 Pseudonocardiales bacterium
CTTGACGGTGACGCCCATCAGGTGCGAGGCGGTGTGGTTGACCGCCGTGACCTGCCAGGTCGTCAGGTTCGCCTGCACGTGCCGCTGCTCGCAGCCCTTGCGGGAGCCGTAGAAGCTGCCGTTGACCTCGAGGTCGTAGTCGTAGGTCTGCCACACCGTGCTGTGCCACGCCGGGTGCGACATCCACAGCAGCACGCCGGTGGCGTCGTTCCACAGCTTGGTGTTCCACGCCTCGAAGATCGCTCGCATGCTCTCGTAGTTCACGAACTGCGCCTTGCGGCAGAACTCCTCCAGGCTGCTCGACGGCGCGAGGCGTGCGTCGATCGCGCCCTTGTAGCCGCCCGGCTGCTGGTTGCTGTTCTCCGACCAGTCGTGCATGTACCAGGCGTCACCGATCGGCCAGCCCGCGTTGCCCTGGCCGACGAGGTTGCGCATCGACTCCACGACGGACACGGTCGGCAGGCCTGTCTCGCTCCAGAACCCGAACTTCCCGCCGGTGGCCTCACCGGTGAAGTACCGCAACGGGTCGACCCAGCGGTAGTTGCCGTCGCCGGTGATCACGCCGCTCGCCGAGTTCGGCTGGTAGAGCAGGTCCGTGTTGGTGCTGACGATCTCCTTCAGCACGCTGTCCACCGAGGACGGCGGGCTGCCCTCGTTGCAGCCGAACCACACCGCGCAGCAGGCGTGCGAGCGGTAACGCAGCACGGTGTCCTCGGCCTGCTCGAAGAACTTGTCGTGGTTCGCGGGGTCGGCGGACCAGCCGAGCCAGAACTCGTTCCACAGCAGGATGCCGTACTTGTCGCAGGCGTCGAAGAGCTCCTCGCGGTACGACGAGCCGACCCAGTTGCGGATCAGCGTGAAGTTCATGTCCTTGTGCAGCGCGACGGCGGCGTCCGCGCGGGAGGCCGGCATGCGGCGCAGCAGTTCGTCCCATCCCCAGCTGCCGCCGCGGGCGAAGATCTTCACGCCGTTGACGATGATGATCAGCGGCTTGGGGGAGTTGTCCTTGTCCGCGACGTCGGTCCAGGTCTGGCCGTCCTGCGAGACCTGGATCTTGAACGTGGCCGCGTACGCGGTCTCCCAGCGCAGCTTCACGCGGTCGAACGAGGTCGCGGCGCCGAGGTCGACCTGGACGTACTCGTTGTCGTTGTAGTTCGAGGTCCACCGCGACTTCGGGTCGCCGTCGGTCACGGCGCCCGGCGAGGTCCAGTCGGCCGCCGAGGACGCCGTGGCGGTCTTGCCGCGAGCCAGGTCGGTGTCCGGGTTCTTGCTGTCCACAACGGACAGCGTGAAGATCGAGAAACCCCAGCTGGTGGCACGCCTGCCGCCCTGCATCCGGACGAAACGGGCCTGCTGTGCCGGGAAGTCGAGGGTCTGCTCGGCGGCGCCGTCGACGATCGTGATCGGCAGGTCGTACTCGTACGTGATCTGCCTGATGCCGAACTTCAGCTTCTTCCTGTCACTGACCGCGCCGCCCTTCGCGACGGTCAGCGTCAGGTCGTGCAGGGTGGGGTCGCCGTACCCGTTGGGCCACCACAGCTTCGGGTTCCTGATCCGCAGCTGGGAGTGCGTGGACGGGGCGAACCTCACCGAGGACTCGGAGTTCGCGGGCACGGTGACCGTGCTGCTGACCTTGATGCCGTCGAACTCGGCGGTCACGGTGACGTTCTGCGCGGTGGCCTCGACGTTGCGGACCGGCACGGTGAACGTGACCTCGGCGGTCGACGAGTCCGGCAGCACGGTGTCGATGCGCGGGTCGCCGATGATCACGGCGCCCGTCGAGCGCAGCCGGACGTGGTTCCAGATGCCCGAGGCGCGGTCGCGGACGGCGGGCATCCAGTCCCAGCCGGACACCGCCAGATACGTCGGCGAGTTCTTGAACATCGTGCTGTTCGCGCCGACCCACGCCTCGCCGCGCGGGCCCTTGTCGCCGGGGCTGCCGGGGAACGGCATCGGAGCGATGCGCACGGCCAGGTTCTGGTCGCCGCTCTTGCGCAACGTCGTGGTGACGTCCAGCGCGGCCCGGCCGAACGGGTTGGTCATGGCGCCGATCTTGGCTCCGTTGAGCCAGATCTCGGCCTCGTGGTTGATGCCGTCGAACTCCAGCCAGATGTGCCGGCCGGCGCTGACGTCGAGCCCGCGCGGCAGGCTGAACGTGCGCCGGTACCACCACACGTGCCGGGACAGAGCCTCCGGGATCTTGAGGTTGTTCATGCCGTACACCGGGTCCGGCAGGTGCTTCTGCTCGACGAGCGACGCGAGCACCGTGCCGGGCACGGTCGCGGGCACCCAGCCGCGGGTGTCGACGTTCGGAGCGGAGAGCGCGGCACCGTCCTTGGCGGGCGCGAAGTCCTGCATGGTCAGGACCCAGCCCGACTCGAGCGGCACGGACCCGTCGGCGGCGACGGTCAGCGCGGGGTTCTCCCGGTTCTGCACCGGCCAGTTGGTCCAGCCCTGCACCGCGGGCCTGTTGTCCCTGCTCGTGCCGTACACCTGGAAGCCGTTGAGCCCCAACGGGTTGCTCGTCGAGCGGCGGGAGGCGGAGAACCGGACCCAGCGCGTGCGGACGGCGGGAGTGAGCGGGATGGTGATGACGGACCCGGTGCCGGACTCGGTGCGGTAGATCGTCCGCCAGGTTCGTCCGTCGTCGGACACGTCCAGATCGAACACGACCGCGTAGCTGGAGAGGATCTCGGTGCCGATGGTGTCGGCCCGGGAGGCGTTGGCGTCGAACGCGGGATCGCCCGGCTTGGCCTCGAACGTCAGCACCACGGAGCTGATGTCGCAGCGGCCCTGCAGGTCCACGATCATCCACTGGCCGTCGCCCTGACCGGCCCGCCAGCCGGAGCCCTGCACGCCGACCTGCGCCAGACCGTCCACCGCGAACTCCGCGGGGGTGGCCGCGTAGTCGGTGGAGGAGACCGAGACCGGGCGGAACAACGCGAGGTCCACCGCCTGCGGTGCGGCTGCCTGCTCCGGTGCGGCGGACGCGGTGGCGGGCACCAGCGCGCCCAGCCCGAAGCCCGCGAGCAGCCCGCTGCCCATCGTCAGCGCCTGCCGTCTCGAGACGCCGTCGCCGAAGTCCTGCGTCATTGCGAGCTCCGATCCTCTTTCCTGACAACGTTGCCAGGAAGCTTCGGCGGCGTTACTTGTGCCGTCAATACGACAAACGAGACAGGAATTCTGAGCCACGACATCGATGTCAGCTATGTCCTGCTCGGGCGGGAATACCGGTCCGTGGACCGGGAAAGCACGGGCCCTTACAACCAGCCCTGGCGCGACGCCTGCACGCCCAGCTGGAACCGGGTCTGCGCGCCGAGCGTCTCCTGCAGCCTGCTGATCCGCCGCGCGATCGTGCGTTCGCTGACCCCGAACTCGCGCGCGATCGCCTCGTCGGTCAGCCCCGCCAACAGGTACGTGAGCAGCTGCTTGTTCTCCTGCTGCGGCGCGCTGTCGATCTGAGTGCTCGCGGTGACCGGCACGGCCATTCGCCAGAAGGCGTCGAAGAACCCGGCCAGTCCACTGAGGAACGGCGAGTCGTGCACCACGACCGCGGCGATGTTCGGCTTGCCCGCCACCGGTGCCCGCGCCGCGACGAGCGCCCAGCGATCGTCCACGATGGTCACGTTCATCGGCACGTGCGGGAACACCCTGGCCTCTTCGCCCGCCACCACGCACTGCTGCACCATTTCGAGCGCGTGCGCGTCGTGCAGCACGTGCGCGCCGTAGATGACCTGGTACGACACGCCGCGGGCGAGCGCCTCGAAGAACCCGCCGACGATCTTGTGACCCTCGGTGGAGAGGTTGCCGAGCGTCATGGCCCTGACCCGTTCGCGGGCGTCGGTCTGGACGCTGTCGAGCACGGCCCGGCCTGCCTCGTGCGACGGCAGCAGTTCGAAGTCCGTGCGCCGTTCCAGGCCCCGCGTCCACAAGCGCGACAACATCTCCGCGCTCTCCCTGGCCAGTGCGGCCTCACGGGTGTGGCGCTGGGCGAGCGCTTCCATCGCGAGCCGGGGCGGTGTGGGGATCACCGTGTCGCCGTTCAGCTCGACCAGGCCGATCGCGGACAGTTCGGCCAGCGGCGCGGACAAGTCGGTTTGGAGCCGTGCGGCGAGGTCGGCGAGCGACGAGGCACCTACCTCGACCAGGTCGAGGTAGGTGCGCTCCGCCGCCTCGGAGAGTCCGAGTGCCTGCAACGGCTGCATGGATGCCGTTGTACCACCGAAACCGTCCGCACAGGACGGTTGCAGCACGTCAGGCGTCCGGTGCGACCAGGATCGGGAGCTGCTTCTCGAACGCTGCGGCGAACGTGAGCGTCGGCAGGACCTGCCCCTGCTTCTGCGCGTCGTTGGCGACGCTGTAGCCCCACTCGGCGGCGTGCAGCCGCTGGTTGGGCGTGCCGTGGTGGCTGTCCCCGGCGAACGAGCAGTCGCCGAGCTGTGCGAACACCTCCACGAACTGCTGGACGCGCTTCCACTGCATGGTCGCGCCACGTGCGTGCGTCAGGTAGTACGCGGCGAACGAGTCGGCCATCAGCTCGGTCCGCCTGCTCGCCTCGGGGCCGGTGAGGTCCGAGTTGAACAGGCCGCGCTGGAACTGCACGTGGTGGCCGTACTCGTGCGCGAGGATCGCTTGTGGAGCGACGTCGCCGAGTCCAACCGCCTGCATGCCCGCGAGCACACCGTCACCCATGACGATCTCCGGCGGCACCGTGCCGACGCCCGGAACCTCCAGCCCGCCGATGGCGAACGCGTTGAACGTGAACCCGGGGTGCCGGCCGTGCTGGAACTTGTCGGTGTCCATGAGCGTCGCCATCTGGTCGGCGAGGCTGGCCGACACGGGCTCGGGGAAGCCCCAGCCGACGGTGAAGGTCCTGGTCAGCCGCGCCCGGTCGACCAGCATGGTGCTGCGCAGCGGCAGCAGGCGGATCTTGCTCGGGTCGATGTCCCAGAAGCGGCCGAGGTCGCGGAACGTGTGCGTGACCTGCGTGGTGAACGGCCCGAAGCCGGTGCCCGCGTCGTCCGGGAACAGCACGGTGTCGAGCAGCACGAGCTGCTGCGCGAGGGTGGCGAGGTTGTGGTCGACCGGGGTCCAGCCGGCCTTGCTCGCGGTGAGCCAGTCGCGGATCGGGCTCGAGGACGAGCACACGTAGGCACTCGGGTCGATGACCTCGATGTCGAGCTGTGCGCGCAGTCGGCCGGCGTGCGCGACGGCCTCGGAAGGAAGGGCGAGCAAGGTGTCGGGGGCCGCCTGCGCCCAGGCCGGAGGGGGCAACAGGCCGACGGTCCCAAGAGTTGTCACAGCAGCCGTCACGGCCACCGCCAGGCGGGAGGCGATGGTGTTTCTCATGGTTCTCCTCGGTGCCGAGGGGGGAGCGGGTGCTCAGTATCAGCACCCGCGGCCTGCGGAAACGAGGCTCTGAGCTGGCGGAAAGTGGCATGACGAGAAGATGACAGCGCGGCTACTCCTGGCCAGGCGTGGCGACGATCAGCGTGGCGATCGCCGCTGGTGGCGCGGCCAGACCGGGACCGCCCGCGTCGACCCAGTCGGCCACCCCGTGCACGGCGTCGTCGTCGAGGATGGACCCCACCCACACGGGTTTCGCACCGGCGGCCCGCGCGGACGGGCTCGGCCGCACGACGACCACGTTCGACACCTCGCACGCGTCCAGGCAGTCGGCGACCTTCACCGCGGCGAGCCGGGAACGCAGCAGCTCCAGCTGACGGTCGTGGTCGACCTCGGGATGCTTGCGCTCGGTGCCGCAGCAACATCCCCGGCAGACCGTGATCCGTGCACTCATGATCGTTGTTGTACTCACTCGGGCACGGGATCGGGCGGGAACGTGCCGCGGTTCTCACCGGATGAAGGAGAATCACCGCCATGCGCATCCTGATGCCGTTGCCGGACCAGGACTTCGACGTGACCGAGGTCGCCGTGCCGTGGCGCCTGCTCACGGACGCCGGCCACGAGGTCGTCTTCGCCACCGAACACGGCGGGCAGCGGCCGCAGGCCGATCCGTTGCTGCTGTCCGGTGTCCTCTTCGGACAGCTCGGCGCGGAGCCCGAGGCCAAAGCCTTCTACCAGCAGCTGACCGAGGCTCCGGAGTACCGCGCCCCGATCGCCTGGAGCGCCATCGAACCGTCGTCGTACGACGGACTGGTCCTGCCGGGCGGCCACGCCCCAGGTATGCGCCAGTACCTCGGCTCGGCGACCCTGCAGGCCAAGGTCGCGGAGTTCTGGGCGTTGGAGCGGCCGGTCGGCGCCATCTGTCACGGCGTCCTGGTGCTGGCTCGGGCGACGGACCAGGTCACCGGGCGCAGTCCGCTGGCCGGCCGCCGCACGACGTGCCTGCCGAAGTACATGGAACGCTCGGCGTACTACCTCACCGCGTGGCGCCGCGGCCGGTACTACCGCACCTACCCGGCTTACGTGCAGGACGAGGTGACGGCCGCCGGGGCGATGTTCGAACGCGGTCCGACCGAGCTCTCCCGCCGCGGCACGGCGACGGACGACAGTCCTGCCTTCGTCGTGCGGGACGGCAACTACGTGTCCGCGCGGTGGCCGGGCGACGCCTACCTGTTCGCCAGGACGTTCGCCGCCCTGCTCTAACCGACCTCGTCGATGTACGAGGTGCCGGCGGCGGCGTGCGGGCCGTAGCGCTCCCACTCCTCGCGCAGCCGCAGTCGTCCCTCGGCCGTGAACTCGGGCGTGTTCACGGTGTGCCCGCAGATCACGTCGCCGTTCTCGAGCACCATCGTGTATCCCATGTGGAGGGTGCCGTCAGGCGAGCGCGTCCCGGCGATCGAGCCTTTCCGGATCCTGCCACCGGCGAAGTCGGCCCAGACGAGGTCGCCTTCCTGGTGGTACTCGGCGAACGTGTGCGGGTCGCTGTCGGGCTTGCGGAACCGGCGTCCGTTGTAGTCGATCACGCCAGGTACTCCTCGGCCATCACGCCGTCCCACCAGATCGCGTAGTAGGAGAAGTCCTCCTCGTGCGGGTTCTGGATGTGGTGGTCCACGTCGGCGGGCATCAGCGCCAGGTCGCCCGCCTCCAGCACGTGCGTGTCCCCGCCCACCACGACCTCGGCCCGCCCTGCCATCGCGATGAACAGCTCCTGCTCGCGGTGCTGGTGCGTGTCCGTGACGTCGCCGGGGCGCAGCACGCACCAGGCGGCGCGGAACGGCGTGGCGAGGCCCGGCCACGGGTGCAGCAGCTTGAGGTCGAGTCCGTGCTCGCGCAGCAGGTTCGAGGGCTCGTCCCTGCGGAAGTCCACTTTGTCCGTCGGCATCCCCAACTCCGATCGACGTTCGGCGACGAGGCGGAGCGTAGGTTCGCGGGTTTCCCTTGCGACAGGGGATGCTTTCCCTTCCGCGTCAGGAACTACCGCCCCAGGCCCGCGTCACGGGCCATCACGATCGCCTGCGCGCGGTCGGCCACGCCGAGCTTCGCGAAGATCGCGGACACCCGGTTGCTGATGGTCTTCGACGCCAGCGCGAACTCGCGGGCGATGGCCACGTTCGACCGGCCGGCGGCGATCCTGTCGAGCACCTCCCGCTCCTTGGCGGTGAGCTGCGGGAACGGGTACGGCACGTGGTCGGAAGCCGGGTGCATGAGAGCGCCGAAACGGGAGGCGAGGGTTTTGCCGATGAGGAACTCGCCGGCCGCGACCGCCTGGATACCGCGCACGATCTGGTCCGGGTCGGCGTTCTTCAACAAATAGCCTCGTGCACCCGCTCGAATGGCGGCCATCACCATCGCGTCGCAATCGCGAGCGCTGAAGACCAGAATGCCCGTTTCGGGGCATGCGCGTGCTATTTGTTCCACTAATAGGCAGTTTCCCGAACCGATGGTGTCGACGTCGACCACCAGCACGTCGGGCCGGCAGCGCATTGTCTCCGCCACCACCTCGGAAGAAGTAGAAGCTTCACCTATCACGGAAAGGCCGCCGGCGCGTTCCAGCACGGAACGCACTCCGTGCCTGATGGCGGGCTGTGTGTCGGCCAGCACCACGGTGACTGCCGCAGGTCTGTGCAGTAGTGCGATGTCGACGCCGCGGCGCAGCGACGGTAGTGCCGAGTGTTCCACCTGAGTCATCGGTCTGCCCCCGAAAATAGCTCTTCGTGTCATTCCATAGCGGTCACCTGTTCTCCCCCAAAGAGCGGCACCGGCCGTAGGGTATATCGCTCCACAGGGGTGAGTCGCGATCTCAAAAACGTGGTTTTCACTCGTTCGGCCCAACGTACTGCCGGATGCCCGTGACGATCGGAGTAGTGGTGTGACTGCGATTGCCGCGCTCGTTCGGCGAAGCGGCCCAAGGAGGGGCCGCATCAGGTGACAGCCGGTGACCACGACCATGATCACTCTTGGTGAACGGGTGCAGGAGTTCTTTGCCCCATAAGCGAATCGGCAATTGCCCATGCTGCCGGGAACAGTTCCCCTATCTGCTGGGAAACCCCTCTACCTAGCCTCTGGAACGCCACTCGGGTCCGACTGGAGGGGGACGTGTGACTGTCCAAGACGTGGGCGTACTGGCGATCGG
>JAVXWK010000608.1:0-5615 GCA_032230575.1 Pseudonocardiales bacterium
CTCGGTGATCGAGTCGCCGAACATCACCACCGCGCCCGGTGCCGTGAAGCCCGCCACCTCGACCCCGGCCACGAGACAGAGGTACGAACCCGCGGACGTGAGGTTGCGATTCGCGCGCGCCTGACAAGGAGTACCGCCAGGCGCATACGTGTTGATCTCCAGGGTTTTCGTCACGGTCAACCGCACGGTGTCGCTGTAGACCTCCTCGCGCGGCCCGACCGTGACGACGCGGGAGTCTCCGAACGTCAGCTGCCGCGTGTCGCCGTTCGCGGTGACGGAGGCATGTTCGATGCGCACCGGTTCGTCGCTCATCAGGTTCGACAGGCGGATGCGGACCGACGTACCGGCCGCGCCGAGTTTCACGGTCGTCCGCACGTTCTGGTCCGGCACCGAGGCGGAAATGCTCGGCACGGCCTGCCACGCCGGCAGCCAGCGGCCCGGCTCAGACCGCTCTGGCGCTCCGCAGGCGCAGACCAGAAACAGCGCCAGGACGACGATCACCCTCACGGGTGAAGTCTGCGCGATCATCCTCCGTCACGTCACGTGACTTGAGGAACACGACGAACAACGCCACCAGCAACGCGGCCCGGCCCCACACGCCGACCATGACGGCCTGCGCGGAGAGGCTGTCGTAGATCCCGGCCGGCTGCCCGAACTCGATCGCCCAGAACCAGCGGAAGATCCCGATCCCCATCGCCAGGTCGGCCACGAAGTACGCGAACACCCACATCAGCCGCACCCGGATCAGCACGAAGAACGGCACCAGCCACAACGTGTACTGCGGCGAGTGAACCTTGTGCAGCAACATGAACCCGCACAGCATCGCGCCGGAGACCGCGATCCACGGGTAGCTGCCCTCGCGGCGGAACCGCAGCCAGCCGTAGCCGGCGGCGATCGCGAACGACACCAGGATCGCGACCGGTGAGATCACGCCGACCAGGTCCTGCATCGGGTCGTCGCCCATGAACGGCCGCAGACCCCAGTACCAGATCGAGTTGGTCGTGATGTCGACCCGGCGCAGCTGCTGGAACTCGAACGAGGCCATCCACCCGTCGTAGCCCGCGACCGCGAACGGCAGGTTGACCAGCACGACCGTGACGACGGAGGCGAGCGCGACCTTCACCGCGCCGGCGATGTCGACCTTCTTGCCCGCGGGCATCTCCTGGCCGCGCCAGCCGCCCGTGGCGACGAAGAGCATCAGCGGCAGCACGAACGCAGCCGGGTAGACCTTGAACGCGAACCCGAGGCCGAGCAGGACCGACGCGACCGTCGCCCGTTCGACCAGCGGCCGGTTCCAGCGGTGCACCACGTAGACCGCGGCCACCGAGCACAGCGCGACCGGCAGGTCCCAGTTGTGGAACGCGTAGAGGATCAGCGGTGGCCCGATCGCCCACAGCAGGGCGCGCCAGCGGGCGAGCTTGCCCAGCAACCAGCCCGTGAGCAGGCCGAACGGCGTCAGCAGCAGCGAGGAGTAGAGCAGGTACTCGGCGTCGTTGTGGGCGAAGATCGCTCCCGCCCAGATCAGCAGGCCGCTGAGCACCGGGTACTCGACGGAGCCGCCGACCAGGACGCCCTTGTCGGTGATGCCGCCCTCGACGTACGGGAAGACGTGCCGGTCGATGTCGCGCCCGACCCAGAGGTGCTGGATGTCGGAGTAGCAGACGTCTTCCTTGTTGCGCTCGTCGTAGTCGGGCTGCGTGCGGCCCCATTGGTCGAACGCCGGACCGGTGCAGCGGTCCTTGTTGATGAAGCCCAGCAGCAGCGTGAACCCGCACAGCAGCACGAGGACGACGGCAGCGGGCCGGCCGAAGCGGCTCACGAACCCGCGTTGGTGGGTTTCGCTCACCACGTCGTGCACGTCGTCACTTACCGGCGCGGTCGCGGAGGAACGCGATGTCGTCGGCCTGACCCTCGTCGGGTGTCTCGACCACGACGGGGCATCCGGCCGTGGCGACCACCGCCACCAGCTGGTCGGCGTCGATCGTGCCGGACTTGATGTTGTCGTGCCGGTCGCGCGAGGAGCCGAACTCGTCGCGCGAGCTGTTGAGGTGCACGAGGTCGATGCGGCCGGTGATCGCCTTCACCCGGTCGACGATGCCGACGAGGTCCTCACCCGCGGCGAACGCGTGGCAGGTGTCGAGGCAGAAGCCCTGGCCGAACTCGCCGACCGCGTCCCAGAGGCGCTTGAGGTTGTCGAACGAGCGGGCCATGGCGTTGTCGCCGCCCGCGGTGTTCTCGATCAGGATCGGGACCGCGAAGCCGCCCTCGGCGACCTGGCGCTCGAAGAACTTGCGCCAGTTCGCGAAACCGTCCGCAGGGTCCTCGCCCTTGGTGACGTGCCCGCCGTGCACGATCAGGCCCTTCGCGCCCACGGTCGCGGCTGCCTCGGCGTGCTGGAGCACGTTCTTGCGGCTCGGGATCCGGATCTTGTTGTTCAGCGACGCGATGTTGATCAGGTACGGGGCGTGGACGAACACGTCCAGATCGGAGGCGAGCAGCGCCTCGGTCTGCGGGTGAAGTTTGGGCTTCTTCCACCCCTGGGGATCCGAGAGGAAGAACTGGACGACCTCGGCCCCGCGCTCGGCAGCGGCGCCAACCGGGTCGTCGTCGCGAACATGAGCCCCGATGCGCATGACGAGGAGGGTAGTCGGAGCCCATAACGCGACCGCAGCCGCCGCCGATAGGAGTAATTGCGAAAACTGGGGTCTGGTCTACGTCACGACCAGCGCCTACGGTCGTTACTACTAGGGAGTAGGAAAGGGGTTGGCATGCGACTGCTGAGCGTCACCGCCGCGACGCTTCTGGCGCTGGCATCCGCCACTGTGGGCATGACTCCGGCCACGGCAGCGGATCCCATCGTCGTGGGCAGTTGCGCCACATCGGTGCAGGGCACGCCAGGCACCCCCGTCTCGCTCAGCCCCGCGGCCGTCACCCAGCCCATCACCGACCTGATCCGTGCGGTGCCCCTGCTCGGACCGCCGCTCGTCAAGCCGTTCCAGGACGCGTTCTCGCAGGGCAAACCGATTCCGATCGGCGCGGTGCAGACCGGTACGACGACCATCTCCGGCGCCACCATCGCGAACGCCGTGGTCGCCGAACTGCAGAAGCTGCCGTTGCTCGGGCCGATCATCGTCACGCTCGACCAGACCGTGCGATCGAAGCTGACCAGCGGCTGCCAGGTCGTCGTCACGGGCGTGAACCAGGTCGCGGCCCCGGTCCAGGACGGCGCCAAGGCCGTCGCGGACGCGTCGCAGCAGGCCGTGCAGCTGCCGGGCCTGCCGAAGCCTCCTGGCCAGCAGCCCCAACCCCAGCCGGGCACGCAGCCCGGCCAGCCGGGTGTGACTCCCGGCACACCTGGAGCCGTACCTGGCGCGCCCAGCAACCGCGACTTCTCGCTCTACTCGCTCGGCGGGAACTTCGGCCGCGTGCCGCTGTTCACCTACGGCTCGTTGCCGTTCGCGATGCCCGGCCTCTACTCACCTTCGCCCGGCGTGCGCTACGGCTCGCAGGTTCCCCGCGCCTCCAACGGAAACGGCGTCGACGGCGACGAGGTGCTGGCAGCCGGTCGCGCGACGGCACTGCCCAGGCTCGGCGGTCCCGGCGGTGTCGGCGTTCCGGTGCTGCTCGCGGTGCTGATGCTGGCCTGCGTGACGGGTGCGCTGGTGCGGACCTGGGTGCTGCGACGCACCCCTGCGTAGTCGCCGGACGCGCTCTGTTAACCTTCTTCAGTTGCTGACGCGACGACCCTCCTGCCACGGAGAGCCCGTGGCCGCGAGTCCACAGGAGGTGAGTGGTCCTCATGCGTCATTACGAAGTGATGGTCATCCTCGACCCCAGTCTCGACGAGCGCACGATCGCGCCGTCTCTCGACACGTTCCTCAACGTCATCAAAACCACTGGTGGCAACGTTGAGAAGGTCGAAGTTTGGGGCAAGCGCCGGTTGAGCTTCGAGATCAACAAGAACAGCGAGGGCATCTACGCGGTGCTCGACCTGACCTCGACGCCTGAAGCGGTGAAGGAACTGGACCGCCAGCTCGGTCTGCAGGAGACGGTGCTCCGGACGAAGGTCCTGCGCCGCGAGCCCGCCAAGGCTGCCAAGTTGGCCGCCAAGGCTGCGGCCAAGTCGGACGCCAAGTCGGCCAAGTCAGCGGCCAAGGCCGCCGCCAGGGCCTGACGAACCTCGATTAGGGGAGCTCCCAAGACATGGCTGGTGAGACGACGATCACGGTAGTCGGGAACCTGACTGCCGACCCCGAACTCCGCTTTACCCAGTCCGGGGCAGCGGTGGCCAGCTTCACGGTCGCCTCCACCCCCCGCACGTTCGACAAGCAGTCGGGCGAGTGGAAGGACGGCGAAGCGCTGTTCCTGCGGTGCAACGTGTGGCGGCAGGTCGCCGAGAACGTGGCGGAGTCGCTCACCCGCGGTTCGCGAGTGCTCGTCTCCGGACGGCTGCGCCAGCGTTCCTTCGAGACGAAGGAAGGCGAGAAGCGCACTGTCGTGGAGCTTGAGGTCGACGAGATCGGCCCCTCGCTGCGCTACGCGACCGCGAAGGTCAACAGGGTCAGCCGTGGAGACGGCGGCGGTGGCGGCGGCTTCGGCGGCGGCGGCGGTCAGCAGTCTCGCGGCGGTGGCGGTGGCGCTCCGGCAGACGACCCGTGGGGTTCCGCCCCGCCGGCCGGCTCCGGTGGCTTTGCCGACGAGCCCCCCTTCTAGACCGACTGCACCGGTCATCCAGAACCTGATCACTGCGTATTCCAGGAGTTAGAGACACATGGCCAAGCCGCCTGTGCGCAAGCCCAAGAAGAAGGTCTGCGCCTTCTGCAAGGACAAGAGCGCATCCCTGATCGACTACAAGGACACGACGCTGCTTCGGAAGTTCATCTCCGACCGCGGCAAGATCCGTGCCCGCCGCGTCACCGGCAACTGCTCGCAGCACCAGCGCGACGTCGCTGTTGCCGTGAAGAACGCCCGTGAGATGGCCCTGCTGCCCTACACCTCGACCGCTCGCTAAGAGAAGGGAACATTCGCGATGAAGCTCATCCTCACCGCTGACGTTTCCGGCCTTGGCGCGCCCGGCGACATCGTCGAGGTCAAGGACGGCTACGGCCGCAACTACCTGCTCCCGCGCGGTCTCGCGATCGTCGCGACCCGCGGTGCGCAGAAGCAGATCCAGGTCATCACCCGCGCGCAGGACACCCGGCGCGTGCGCGACCTGGACCACGCCAAGGAGCTCAAGGCCAAGCTCGAGGGCCTCGGCGGCGTGACGCTGACCGCGAAGGCTGCGGCCGGCTCGAACAAGCTGTTCGGCTCGATCACGACCGCTGACGTTGCGGCGGCCGTGAAGAAGTCCACGGGCGGTCTCGTCCTGGACAAGCGCGCGATCGAGCTGCCGGGTCACATCAAGACGACCGGCAAGCACTCGATCACCGTGCGCCTCCACCCCGAGGTCACGGTTGCGCTGCCGCTCAACGTGACTGCGGGCGAGTAGCCAGCCCTGCTTCAGCCGGTACGCGGGATCCCTGCGTACCGCACAGGGTTACGCGGGGCTCCCGCGTAACCCGGAAGCAGTGGTCGATTTGCTGAAGCGCCGCCTACCCGGAATGCTCCGGGTGGGT
>JAVXWK010000618.1:0-5864 GCA_032230575.1 Pseudonocardiales bacterium
CCGACGACCATCAGGTTCGGCAGCTCCAGTACCAGCACGTCCGACCGGCCGGAGATGAGACCGGGGGCGTAGATGCGGCCCAGCGCGGCGTACACCGGCGGCAGGACGTAGAAGACGCCCAGCAGCCCGAGCACCGCGAGCGTCGTACGACGGGCGGCGCGGCCGTCGGGGTTGGTGTAGAACCGCACGACCACGTGCGGCAGGCCCATCGTGCCGAGGAACGTCGCGAAGATCAGCGAGTACGTCTTGAGCAGGTCGGAGATGCCGCCGGTCTGCGGCCGCGTCCAGTCGTGGTTGGTGGTCGGCGAGCCGTCGACCACCGGGACCGGGCTGCCCGCGGTGAACTCCATGACCGTGCCGGGGCTGAGCTCGTAGACGCCGCGGCCCCAGAACACCTTGCCGTCCGCTTCCCTGCCGTCGATCTCGCCGTGCACCTTCAACGTGAGCGGCTCGTCGACCCTGACCTTGATCACCTGCTCGGCCACGGTGATCTTCTCCGCCTGCGGGAACCTGACCACGCCCTCGTCGCTGATCGGCTGCGTGCCGCGGTCCGGCGAGGCGAGGAACACGACGAACAGCACGAACGTCGGCGCCGCGATCGCGAAGAGCTTGCCCCAGTACTGGAAAGCCTGCACGAGCGTGATCGCGCGCATGCCACCGCCGAGCACGTTGATCACCACGATGACGGTGACGATCAAGCCGCCGAACCACGCGGGCAGGCCGGTGATCGTCGTCAGCGTCAGCCCTGCGGACTGCAGCTGCGGCACCAGGTAGAGCACGCCGATGCAGACGACGAAGAACGTGCTGAAGTGCCGCACGTTCGCCGATCCCAGCCGGGCCTCGGCGAAGTCGGGCAACGTGTACGCACCGGAACGTCGCAGCGGCGCGGCGACAAACAGCAGCAGCGCCAGGTACCCGGCGGTGAAGCCGATCGGGTACCAGAGCGCGTCGATGCCGTCCTTGAGCACGAGCCCGGCCACGCCGAGGAACGACGCCGCGGACAAGTACTCGCCGGAGATCGCGGCGGCGTTGCGGGTGGCGGGAATCGCCCGGCGCGCCACCAGGAAGTCCGGGGTGGTGTTGGCCTTGCGCGAGCCGACGTAGCCGAGCAGGAACGTCACTGCCGCGACGGCCACGATCGCGCTGAGGCTCCAGATGGTGGCGTTCACGTCAGCGGTCGACCATGTTCACGAAGTCGCGTTCGTGCCGTTCGGCCTGTCTGCGGAACACCCAGCCGACCCCGTAGAGGATCGGGAAGGGTGCCAGGCCGAGCACGAGCCACGGGATGCCGATACCCAGGATCTTGAGGTCCCCGATCTGCGGGAACAGGTAGAAGGTGACGGGCAGCAGGCACATCCCGATCAGGACCGCGAAAGCGAGCCCGAACGCGGACCGCAGCTGCTGCTTGATGAGGTCGCGCACCAGCTTCTCGCCGACGCTGGTCTGCTCCTCCAGCTCGATGATCGTGCGCAGCGCCTTGCCGCGTGACTTCGCCGAGTCGTTCAGGATGACGCGGCGCCTGCGCGGCTTGCGGGCCTGCTCGCCGAGCCAGGCCTCGCGGGCGGCCTGCTCGGGCTTTCCCGCGTCGTGCCTGCTCACCAGCCGCTCTTCGGCGGTCGCACGATGCGGTCCTTGAGCTCCTTGGTGTGCCGCCGGCTGACGGGGAGCTCCTTGGCGGTCTCACCGGAACCGATGACCACCGCGTAGCCGTTCGCCGTCATGCGCAGTTCGCTCACCAACGGCAGCGCGACCAGGTACGAGCGGTGGATGCGCACGAACCCCGCGTTGGCCCAGCGTTCTTCGAGCTGGGCGAGCGGGATGCGCACCAGGTGGCTGCCGTCCTGGGTGTGCAGGCGGGCGTAGTCGCCCTGCGCCTCGACGTACCGCACGGACGCGCGCGGCACGAGCTTGATGGTGCCGCCCAGCTCGACGGGGATGACCTCGTCGTCGGTCGGCTCCGCGGGCATGGCCTGCGCGCTCGACCCGGCCTGCGCCTGGGGAGCGGGGTTGCGGCCCACGCGGTCGGCGACCCGGGAGATCGCCTTCAGCACGCGCTCTTCGTTGATCGGCTTGTTGATGAAGTCGAGCGCGCCGACGTCGAACGCCGTGACGAGCGCGTCCCGTTCCTCCACACCCGTCACGAAGACGAGAGCGGGCGGGTAGCGGAAAGCCGACAGCACCCGTGCGAGATCCATGCCGGACAGGCCGGGCATGTTGATGTCCGCGAACACCGCGTCGACCGGCGGCAGGCCGGCCTTGGTCCTCGCCATGACCTCCTGCTCGTAGTCACCCCTCAGGATGCGCAGAGCCTCTGCGGCGTCGAAGGCCGTGAGGACGCGCCTGATGTGAGGGCTGCTCTCGAGCAGGAACTTGATCTCGCTCAAGCCAGGAGCCTCGTCATCGACTGCGAGGACGAGGAGACCGGCGTTGTCTTGGGTACTCACTGTGTCGGGCATCTTGCCCATCAATGTGCGGTCATGTCTACGCCGGGGTAGGCCTCGACACGCCCTGTGAAACCGAACTGATGCTCATAGCCCGAATCGGGACCAGCGAGCACGTTCTTCGAGGCTCGCCAGCACCTGCGTCACGAGATCGCCCGATCGGGTGGACGCGGCCGCGAGCCCGAGCTTGGCCAGCAACGCCTTCTTCGGCTCGACGACGGTCAGCTCGGCGTCCGGGAAGCGCTTCTGGATGACGCTGCGGATGGTGCCGATGCCGTCGACCAGACCGAGCTGCTGCGCCTTGATGCCGGTCCAGATCTCGCCGCTGAAGAGATCCTCCTCGGTCTTCAGCTTGGCGCCGCGGCGTTCCGTGACCCACGCCTTGAACTGCTCGTGCAAATCGGCGTGCAGGCCCTTGAGCCACTCGACGTCGTCCTGCTTCTCGGCCTGGAACGGGTCGAGGCGGACCTTGTTCTCGCCCGCGGTGTAGACGCGGCGCTCGACGCCGGCCTTGTCCAGCAGGCCGTTGAGCCCGAAGCCCGAACTGACCACGCCGATGGAACCCACGAGGCTCGTGCCGTGCGCGTAGATCTCGTCCGCGGCGCACGCCAGCCAGTAGCCGCCGCTCGCCGCCACGTCCTCGCAGAACGCGAGCACCGGCACGTGCTTCTTGGTGGCGAGCTCGCGGATGCGCTCGGCGATGAGAGCTGACTGCGTCGGCGCACCGCCGGGCGAGTTGATGAGCAGTGCCACGGCGATCAGGCGCTCGTTGTCGAACGCGCGGTTGATCGCGCTCTCGACGTTCTGGAGGCTGATCGTGTTGCGCGCGACCGGCGAGGACTGCGGGGTGATCACCCCGTGCAACCGCACGGCGGCGACGACCGGCGGCCGCTCACCCCGGTCCATGACCCTCGGAAGACGGGCCGCGATCCTGTCCGTGACGCTCATGTACTCGACAGTACGTGCGTTTCGTGTGCACGCGGGAGCCCAACTGCGCTGTCGGTTGCTCCCGCGTGACTTGGAACACGTAACTGCTAGGTTCGGCGTGTGACGTTCAACCCGATCCGCTGGCTCGAACGCTATGTCGAGTGGTGGGACGACCGGGGCCGGCAGAACGCTGCCGGGCCTACGCCGATGCACATCTACTGGATGTGGGTGAGCTGGAGCGTGTGCGCCGTCGTGCTGATCACGACTTTGGCTGTTGCCGCACGCTGACCTGCGGTGCTGATCAGCACTTGCAGCTGTTGAATCCCTTTGCAGTGCACTTGATGCAGACGCGGACGCGCTCGGGTGCTTGTTGTTCCTGCAATTGATGTTGCCCTTAACTCGCGGCCGGCCTCGACCATCGGGAGTGCCGGCTGTTCATTGGTCAACACCACAATCGGCACGATCCACGCCTGGGTTGAGCATGATTGAGCGTGCAACTACAAGCGGTGTCTCAGGCGCGGACGACCGGCTGCTCGTTCGTCATCGGCTCGTCGTTCATCTGCGACCCGATGTTCAGGTTCGGCAGCACGTTCCGCGCGAACTTCGGCACCTTCAGGATCACCTTGGTGCCCGCGTTGGGCGCCGTCTCCACGACCAGGGCGTACTCGGCGCCGAACACCGTGCGCATCCGGTCGTTGATGTTGCCGATGCCGACGTGGGCGCCGGTCTGGTGGGCGTCCTTGATGTCGTCGAGGCGGTCCGGGTCCATGCCGACGCCGTCATCCTCGACGCTGATCAGCGCCTCGTTGCCGTTGTCCTCGGCGGTGATCGTGAGCATGCCGCCGCCGGGCTTCTTGGCCAGGCCGTGGCGCACCGCGTTCTCGACCAGCGGCTGCAGCACCAGGAACGGCAGGACGACCTGCAGCACCTCGGGCGCGATCCGCAACCGGACGTTGAGCCGGGATCCGTACCGGGCCTGCTCGATCGTCAGGTAGCGGTGGATGTTCGTGAGCTCGTCGGCCAGCGTCGTGAACAGGCCGTCGGTGCGGAACGAGTAGCGCGTGAACTCGGCGAACTCCTGCAGCAGCTCACGGGCGTGCGCCGGGTCCGTGCGGATCAACGACGAGATGGTGTTCAGGGCGTTGTAGACGAAGTGCGGCGAGATCTGCGCCCGCAGCGCCTTCACCTCGGCCTGGGCCAGCGCCTGGCGTTGCTTCTGGACGACTTCCAGTTCGAGCTGCGTGGAGACGAAACGGGCAGTCTCCTCGGCCATGCGGATCTGGCGCTTCGAGGCGACCCCCGAGACCACGATCAACGTGCCTGCGACGTCGCCCTCGACAACCAGCGGGACCACGACAACGCTGTGCAGGGAACAGGGACCCTGCAGCTCGCAGCCGAGCTTGCGGTGGTCGACGTGTTCCTTGTGGCAGTTGTTGATGGCACGGGCGACCGTGTCGCGGAGGTACTCGTAGTGGTCGTTCGCGCCGCCGTCCCACGACAGGACGGTGCCCTCTTCGTCGGTGATGGCGACCGCGACGCACCGCAGCATCTCGCGCAGGTGGGGTGTGGCCTTGTTCGCGGCCTCTTCCGTCAAGCCCGCGCGAAGGTCGCTCGACGCCCTGGACATCCGGTCGAGCATGTCCATCACAGCATCCTCGACGGAGGTGCTGACTCGTCGAGCGCGGCACAGCATCACGAAGAGGCCCAGAACGGCCAGGGTCGCGATGACGCCGAGCACAGCGCGCTCGGTCAACAGGTCGCCCACGCTGCACATGCTGTGCCGTGGGGCACCCCTATAGCAAGAGGCGCGCCCGGCGTACCCCCGTACGGTCCACCGATCCGGGTAGACATCCGATGAATTTGGGGAGAGGGTGTGCGCGTGAGAGTGGCCCTGTTCGCGACCTGCCTGACCGACACGTTCTTCCCGTCGACGGCACGTGCCGTGGTGCGTCTGCTGGAACGGCTCGGCTGTTCGGTGGAGTTCCCGCTCGACCAGACGTGCTGCGGGCAGATGCACTTCAACACCGGTTACCGGGAACATTCGAAGCCTCTGGCGCGCAAGTACACCGAGGTCTTCCAGAGCTATGACTACGTGGTTGCGCCATCCGGGTCATGCGCGGGCATGGTTCGGGAGATCCATCCCACGCTGGGTACTTCTCCGCCGCGGACGTTCGAGCTCGCCGAGTTCCTCGTGGACGTGCTCGGCGTGACGGACGTGGGCGCGTGGTTCCCCCACCGGGTCACCTACCACCCCACGTGCCACTCGTTGCGCATGCTGGGCGTCGGCGACAAGCCGTTGGCGCTGCTCAGGGCGGTCAAAGCACTCGATCTGGTGGAACTGCCGGACTCGACGCAGTGCTGCGGCTTCGGCGGCACGTTCGCGATCAAGAACGCCGAGACGTCCACGGCGATGCTCGCGGACAAGACCGCGCGGATCCTCTCGACCGGCGCCACGGTGTGCTCGGCGGGAGACGCGTCCTGCCTCATGCACATCGG
>JAVXWK010000058.1:0-8009 GCA_032230575.1 Pseudonocardiales bacterium
TCGGCGACATCGCGCGGTTCCCGTTCATCGACCCGCCCGACAGCCGCAACATCAACGACGGAATCGGCCTGCTGCAGGAACTCGGCGCCATCAACGCCGCCGAGAAGAAGCTCACCCCGACCGGCCGCAAGCTCGCCGCGTTGCCCGTCGACCCGCGCCTGGGCCGCATGGTGCTCGAAGCCGACACCACCGGCTGCCTCAAAGAAGTCATGATCATCGCCGCGGCGCTGTCCATCCAGGACCCCCGCGAACGCCCAGCGGACCACCAGGAGGCCGCCACCCAGCAGCACGCGAGGTTCGTCGACAAGGAATCCGACTTCGTCACGTTCCTCAACCTCTGGGAGTACCTCAAAGAGCAGCAGAGGGAACTGAGCGGCAACCAGTTCCGCAAGCGCTGCAAGGCCGAGTTCCTCAACTACCTGCGCGTGCGCGAGTGGCAGGACATCTACCTGCAGCTGCGGCAGGTCGCCAAGCAGATCGGCATGCACCTCAACGAACAGCCCGGCGACCCCCGCAACGTCCACATCGCCCTGCTGTCCGGCCTGCTCAGCCACATCGGCGTCCAGGACATCGTCAAAAAGCAGGCACCAGGCGAAAAACGCCGGCCCCTCACGGAGTTCCTCGGCGCCCGCAACGCCAAGTTCGCGATCTTCCCCGGCTCCGCGCTCGCCAAGAAACCACCGCAATGGGTGATGGCCGCCGAGCTCGTCGAGACCAGCCGCCTCTGGGGCCGCATCGTCGCCAAGATCGAACCCGAATGGGCCGAACGCCTCGGCGAGCACGTCATCAAACGCCAGTACTCCGAACCGCACTGGGAAACCAAACGCGGCTCGGTCGTCGCGCTGGAGAAGGTCACCCTCTACGGCGTACCGATCGTCGCAGGCCGCAAGGTCAACTACGGGCGCATCGACCCCGAGCTGTCACGTGAGCTGTTCATCCGGCACGCCTTGGTGCAGGGGGAGTGGACCACCCACCACAGGTTCTTCCACACCAACCGCGCCCTGCTCGAAGAAGTCGGGGAACTCGAGAACCGCGCCCGCCGCCGCGACATCGTCGTCGACGAGGAGACGCTGTTCGAGTTCTACGACCAGCGCGTCGCCCCCGAGGTCGTCTCCGCACGGCACTTCGACTCGTGGTGGAAGAAGCAGACGAACAAGAACCTGCTCACCTTCACCAAGGACATGCTGGTCAACGACCGCGCCGACGTCAGCCCCGACGCCTACCCCGACCAGTGGAAACAGGGCGAGCTCACGCTGCCGCTGAGCTACCACTTCGAACCCGGAACCAAGAACGACGGCATCACCGTCCAGCTCCCGCTGCCCGCCTTGACCACGCTGGACGACGACGCGTTCTCCTGGCAGATCCCGGGCCTGCGCCACGAGCTCGTGGTCGCCCTGATCCGCTCGCTGCCCAAGCAGATCCGCCGCAACTTCGTCCCCGTCCCCGACGTCGCCACCGCGGTACTCGCGCGCATCAAGCCCGAGGAAACCGGCCTTCTCTACGGCATCGAACGTGAGCTGCGGGCGTTGACCGGCGTGACGGTGCACCGCGAGGACTGGCAGTTCGACGCCGTCCCCGACCACCTCAAACTCACCTTCCAGGTAGTCGACGAGCAGAACCGCACCCTCGCCGAGGGCAAGGACATCGCGGTGCTCAAGGAAAAGCTGCGCGACGAGGTCCGCGAGTCCCTCAGCCAGGCCGCCGGCCACCTCGAACGCACCGGCCTGACCACCTGGGACTTCGACTCGCTCCCGCGCACCATCGAGCAACGCCAGTCCGGCATCACCGTCACGGCCTACCCGTCGCTGGTCGATCAGAGCTCGGCCGTCGCGATCAAGGTCCTCGACACCCCAGGACGCCAGGCCTACGCGCATCGACGCGGCGTGCGCAGGCTCCTGCTGATGGGCATCAACTCACCCGTCAAACACCTGCAACGCCACCTCGACAACGCCGCCAAGCTCGCCCTCACCCGCAACCCGCACGGCGGCGTCGCCCAGCTGCTGGCCGACTGCATCATGGCCGCCGTCGACCGGCTCATGGGCGAACCCGCGTGGGATTCGAAGGCGTACGCGGCCCAGCTGAAGAAGGTCCAGGCGGCGTTGAACGACACCACCTGGGTCGTCGTCCAGGAAGTCCGCAAGGTGCTCGAAGCCGCGCACGACGCCGAGCTCAAGCTCGCCGGCCTGAAAGGCGCGCCGGACTCTGCCGCCGACATCCGCGCACACCTCAACTCGCTGGTGTACAAGGGATTCGTCACCCACACCGGGTACGACCGGCTGCCCGACCTCGTCCGCTACCTCAAGGGCATCGCACGGCGCATCGAGAAACTGCCGGAGAACCCGCGGCGCGACCTCGACTGGACCGACAAGGTGCACCAGGTCCACGCCGAGTACCGGGAACTGCGCGCGCAGACACCGGCCGACGAACCCGCGCCCGAGCTCGACGAGATCCGGTGGATGATCGAGGAACTGCGGCTGTCGTACTTCGCCCAGACCATTCCGACGCGGTACACGGTCAGCGACAAGCGCATCTACAAGGCATTGGACGCCGTGCCCTTGTAGCGGGAGCTACCGTGGAGCATGAACTTCCCGGGGGATTCCACATGGGTGATCTCGAGCGGTGACGGCGGCACGTTCCCGCTCTTCGTGCGCGAGGCGCTCGGCATCCGCACACCGACCGCGGACTCCATCCCACGCCTGGTCCCGCCGGTCCTGCCCGTGACCGGTGTCCTGGTGCCGCCGGAGTTCACCGCGGACTGGGACCGCTGGTGGCACGACTGCACGCGAACCGGATCCGGCCGCGAGCCGATCGGCATCTCCGTGGAACTGCGCGACGCCTACAACCGGTGGCAGGACGGAACCACCTGGCTGCAGGACAACCGCAGGACCGTGTTCTCGAACCTGGTGCACGAAGTGGTCACCGACATGGAACAGGAACTCGGCCGCCGGCCGATCTTCAAGCTCGACATCCTGCAGATCCCCGTCGAAGGCCCGTTCTGGCGCCGCCTGTCCCGGGACAAGGTCCTCGTCTCCGAGGAGCTGATGATCTCCCGCAACGTCCTCGCGCCGCTGGAGTCAGTGATCCGCGACCTCGCCCACTAGCGCCTCACCCGTCCGGTATCGCGTTGCTGGTCGTCGACCGGACCATCGGCGACGTGAAAGGGACCGCCACCGACGTCGCGCGCAGAGGCGAGGACGGCCGGTGGCGGTACGTGATCGACAACCCCTTCGACGTCAGCCAGGCGGCTCCATCGCGCCGGTCATGATCGCCACCGCATCCGACATCGACACCGACCGAGGATCCACCACGGCCTTGCGACGGCCCAGGCGCTGGATGTGGATGCGGTCGGCCACCTCGAACACGTGCGGCATGTTGTGGCTGATCAGGATCACCGGCAGCCCACGCTCCCGCACCTGCAGGATCAGGTCCAGCACGGCACGCGACTCCCGCACACCCAAAGCCGCCGTGGGCTCGTCCATGATCACGACACGGCTGCCGAACGCCGCCGCCCGCGCCACCGCCACGGCCTGACGCTGACCACCGGACAACGTCTCCACCGCCTGACCGGGGTTCTGGATCGTCATGATCCCCAGCGCGTCGAGCTGACGCCGCGCCTCGTCCCGCATGCCCGCGCGGTCGAGCATCCGGAACACCGAACCCAGCACACCGGGACGACGCCGCTCACGCCCAAGGAACAGGTTCGCCGCGATGTCCAGAGAAGGCGACACGGCCAACGACTGGTGCACGGTCTCGATGCCTGCCCGCCGCGCGTCCAACGGCGAGGAGAACGACACCTCGGCGCCGTCCACGAAGATCGAGCCCTCGTCCGGGATGACCGCCCCGGACAGGGCCTTGATCAGCGACGACTTGCCCGCGCCGTTGTCCCCGATCACCGCCAGGATCTCGCCCGGCAGGAGCTCGATGTCCGCACCGGCCAGCGCGGTGACCCTGCCGTACCGCTTCACCAGACCGGAAGCCCGCAGGACGGGAGTCATGCCTTCACCTTCCTGATCCACTGGTCCAGCGACACCGCGACGATGATCAGCACACCCACCGCCATCGTCTGCCACAGCACGTCAACACCCGCGAGCGCCAGACCGTTGCGGAACACCCCGACGATCAAGGCACCCAGCAACGACCCCACCACCGCGCCACGGCCACCGAACAACGACGTCCCGCCGATCACGACCGCCGTGATCGAGTCCAGGTTGTCGGTCTGCCCGGCCTGCGGCGACGCGGACGCGATCCGGCCGATCAACGTCCACGCCGCCACCGCGTAGATCAAGCCCGCCGTCGCGTACACCGACAGCAGCACCCGCGCCGTGCGGATACCGGACAGACGAGAAGCCTCGAGGTCGTCACCGGTCGAGTAGACGTGCCGGCCCCACGCGGTGTTCTTCAGGACGAACGCCATCGCCGCCACCAGCAGCACCAGCATGATCGACCCGTAGGTGATCCGAGTGCCGCCCACGGTGAACGTCTGCCCGGTGAACAGCAGCAACGACGGCATGTCCGTGCCACGGATCGTGGCGCTGTGCGAGTACCAGAGGTTCAACGCGAAGAACACGTTCAACGTCCCCAGCGTCACGATGAACGGCGGCAGCTTCAACCGGGTCACCAGCAACCCGTTGAGCAGCCCGCACACCGTGCCCACCAGGAACCCCAGCAGCAGCGCGGGCAACCCCGGCAACCCGGTCTCCGACGCCACCTTCGCCATCACGATCGACGTCAGCACCATGATCGCCCCGCACGACAGGTCGATCCCCGCCGTCAGGATCACGATCGTCTGCCCCACGGCCAGCGTCCCCACCACGGCGACCTGCTGCAGGATCAGCGAGATGTTGCCGGGCGTGAGAAAACGTTCCGACAGCAACGCGAACACGACCACCGCGACCAGCAGCACCACCGCGGGCCCGATCGTCGCCTGCGCGTGCAACAGGTGCTGCACCCGCGTCAGCGGCGAACGATCCCGCTCCTCCACGACAGCGGTCATCGGTCAGCCCCAGCAGTTCTGCAGGCCGAACGCCGAGTCCTTCGACTCCACGCCCTCGGCCGGCTGGTCGGTGATCAACGTGACCCCCGTGTCGGTGTCGGAAGGCTTCGAGCCGTCCTTGGCGAACTTCGCCACCGCCTCCACACCCAGCTGCGCCATCTTCAACGGGTACTGCTGCGACGTCGCCCCGATCACCCCGGCCTTCACGTTGTTCACGCCAGGACAGCCGCCGTCGACCGACACGATCACGACGTCCTTCTCCTTGCCCGCCGCCTTCAACGCCTCGTACGCACCGGCGGCCGCGGGCTCGTTGATCGTGTAGACCAGGTTGACGCCCGGATCCTTCTGCAGCAGGTTCTCCATCGCCGTGCGCCCACCGGACGGATCACCGTTCGTCACGTCGTGGCCCACGATCCGCGGATCCGACTCGTCCCCGATCCGGTTCTTGTCCTTCACGTCCACGCCGAAGCCCTGCAAGAACCCCTGGTCGCGCTGCACGTCCACCGACACCTGGTTCGGGTTCAGGTCCAGCAACGCGATCTTCGCCTGCTTGCCCGACGAGGCGAACTTCGCCTTCGCCCACGCGCCGATCAGCAGCCCCGCCTTGAAGTTGTCCGTCGCGAACGTCGCATCAGCGGCCGAGGACGGCTCCAGCTGCGTGTCCAGAGCGATCACCAGCAGACCCGCCGCCCGCGCCTTGTCCACCGACGGCACGATCGCCTTCGAGTCCGAAGGCGTGATCAGAATGCCCTTCGCACCCGACGCGATCAGGTTCTCGATCGCGTCCACCTGCGTCTGGTTGTCACCGTCCTGCTTGCCCGCGAACGACTGCACCGTCGCACCCGACGACGACGCCGCCTGCTGCGCGCCCTCCTTCATCTTCACGAAGAACGGGTTCGTGTCCGTCTTCGTCACCAGGCCCACCAGAGTGCCGCCGCCCGACGAACCGCCGTTCCCGCACGCCGCCGCGACCAGCGCCAGCACCGCCGCCGCCGTCAGCCCGAACGCTCTGCGCGACATGACTCCTCCTACGTCAACGTTGACGTAACCGACCGGACAAATACCGGTCGCGGTTACGTGAGAAGAGGGGATTCCCTTACGTCATCGTTGACGCTAGCTTTCCCGGAGAAGACGCCACAACTGGCCGTTACGCAAGCGTTACCCGGGGTGGGTGCACATGGATCATGCAGGTGAGAGACGCGAACCCACGATGCGCGACGTCGCCGCGCTGGCGAAGGTCAGCACCAAGACCGTCTCGCGCGTCATCAACGGACTGCCCGGCGCCGGAGCCGAGGTCGTCGAACGCGTCCAGGCCGCCGCCCGCAGCCTCGGCTACCGGCCCAACCTCACCGCCAGCAGCCTGCGCCGCTCCGACCGCCGCAGCGCCACCATCGGCGTGCTGTTCGAGGACCTCTCCAACCCGTTCGACTCGGCACTGCTGCGCGCCGTCGAGGACCGCGCCCGCCACAACGGCGTCCTGGTGCTCGCCGGCAGCAGCGAGGACGACCACTCCCTGCAACGCGAACTGCTCGTCTCGCTCTCGGCGCGCCGTGTCGACGGCGTCGTCGTCATGGCGGCAGGCGGCCACCAGGACGCGCTGCAGCAGGAACGAGAGCGCGGCACCCCGATGGTGCTCGTCGACCGGCCACCCACCTTCGGCGGCACCGACTGCGTCACCACCACCAACCGCGACAGCTCCCGCGACGCCGTCCTGCAGCTCGCCTCACTCGGTCACCGCGACATCGCGTTCCTCGGTGACCGCCGCACGTTGTGGACCAGCCAGGAGCGCTACACCGGCTACCTCGAAGGCCTCGCCCAGGCCGGACTCACCCTGCGCGACGAGCTCGTCCGCACCGACCTGCACGGCGCGGACCTCGCCGAAGCAGCCACCAAGACACTCCTGGACCTCGAACGGCCACCCACCGCGCTGTTCACCGCCCAGAACCTCGTCACCGTCGGCGCCATGCGCGTGCTGCGCGCCCGCGGCCTGCACCACCGCACCGCGCTCATCGGGTTCGACGACTTCCCGCTCGCCGACATGCTCGAACCCGGCATCACCGTCGTGCGCCAGGACGTCCCCGGCATCGGCCGCAAAGCCGCCGAGCTCGTCTTCGCCCGCATCGACGGCGACACCTCACCACCCGTGCACGCCGTCGTCCCCGCCGCCCTCGTCCGCCGCGGCTCCGGTGAGATCAGGCCGTCAGCGGACTGACAGCACCGCGTCGATCACCAGCGGGCCCGAGCACAGCACCTCGTCGTTGTGGTCAGCTCCCGCGATCTCGATCAACCGCGCACGCGAGGCCGTGGCGACCTCACGGCTCTGCGCGGCGGGCACGACCGAGTCCTTGGTTCCGAGGATGACCGTGATGGGAACATCCAAAGAGGACACCCGGTCGAGCACGGGGTACTTGTCCCGCAACAACATCTTCACCGGCAGCCACGGATAGTGGTGCGACCCCACCGCCGCGAGCGACGCGAACGGCGACCGCAGCACCAGCCCGAGCGGCGCCCGATAAGTCGCCAGCTCGACCGCGACGGCCGCGCCCAGCGACTCGCCGAGATAGATCACCGGCCCGTCGACCAGGTCCAGCGCCGCCCGCGCGTCATAGGTCAGGCCCTCCTCGGACGGCTCACCGGGATTGCCGCCATAACCGCGGTAGTCGAACAGCAGCACCGACAACCCGCGATCGGTCAACGACCGCGCGAGCGGTATCCGCCCCTCCCGGTTGCCGCCGTTGCCCGGGAACACGATCACCGTCGCCGGCGCGTCACGCACCTCGAAGTGCCAGCCGTCCAGCATCAGACCGTCGGCCGTCACCAGCCGCACATCGCGCCCACCAGGGAGAACCTCCTCCGCGGACGGCAGCGGACCAGGGGAGGGGAAGTAGACCAGCTTGCGCTGAAAGGCGAAGACCACGGCGACGATGGTGACAACCACCGCCGCCGCGATCAACACCGGCCTGCCCATCAGCTCATGCTGGAGGACTCAGCAGCGCTTGTCGGTCGTCGCGAACGG
>JAVXWK010000671.1:0-2993 GCA_032230575.1 Pseudonocardiales bacterium
CATCCTGCGCGCGATGATGTTGGCGATCTTGGTGCCGAGCTCTCTTCTGACCAGGTGCAGGCAGGCGTCGATGCCCGCCGCCGTGCCGGCGCTGGTGATGATGTTGCCGTCGTCCACGAACAGCACGTCCGGGTCCAGGTGCGCCTTGGGGAACCTGTCCGTGAACTCTCTCGTCTCGCGCCAGTGGGTCGTGCAGCGGCGGTCGTCCAGCAGGCCCGCCTCGCCCAGGATGAACGCGCCGTTGCAGACGCTGAGCAGCGTCGCGCCGGTCTCCTTGATGGTCTTGAGCAGCTTCTCCGGGTAGACGTCCCGGATCCGCGCCGCCGGGAGGGCGACCAGATCGGCGTCCAGCAGTGCCTCGAACCCGTGCTCCGGCGTGATGCTGACGCCCTGAATGCTCGTCGGCACCGGCTGGTTGGGGAGCTCGCCGCACACGCGGAAGTCGATCAGGGGCACGCCCTCCTCGGTCCGGTCGACGCCGAACACCTCGCAGAGCAGGCCGAACTCGAACGGCGCGACGCCGTCGATGAGCGGAACCGCCACCGATCGCAGCATGGCAGGATTTTAACGCGCATCGTCAGATCTGCCACTGTTGGCGGGATTTTGTTGGCCGCAAACTTTAGACATGACTCTTGCAGTGATCGTCCTCGTAGTGGCAGCCCTCTCCGTCTGGCTCGACAAGCACCGCGACCGCACCGCCGGTCTGGCGGGCTCGTCCGACGTCACCGACCGCGACCGCATCCGCGTGCGCAACGAACTCCGGTCCATCACCTGATGTGAGGCGCCGGCCCCGTGTACCGGGCGACCGGGCGGATGATCTTCGTGTCCTCGGACTGCTCGAGCGCGTTGGCACACCACCCGATCACCCGGCTGCACGCGAACGTCGGCGTGAACATTTCGCGCGGGATCCCGCACAGCTCCATCACCACGCCCGCGTAGAACTCGACGTTCGCGTACAGCTGCCGGCCCGGCTTCAGCTCCTCCAGCAGCTCGATGACCTTCTGCTCGACCGTGATCGCGAAGGTGGTCAGCTCGTTGGGGTGCTCGAGCGCGATCTCCTTGAGCATGCGCGCCCGCGGGTCCTCGGTCTTGTAGACGGGGTGGCCGAACCCCATGATGCGGTCGCCGTGCTCGATGCGTTCGCGCACCCACGCGTCGATGTTGTCCGGCGACCCGATGAGGTCCAGCGCCTCCAATGCCCGGTCGGGCGCGCCACCGTGCAGAGGCCCGGAGAACGTCCCGATGGCCGCCGTCACCGCCGACACGACATCCGCACCTGATGACGCGACCACGCGCGCGGTGAACGTCGACGCGTTGAACCCGTGGTCGATCGTGGCGATCAAGTACTGCTCGACTGCACGGCTCGTCCATGTTGACGGCTCCAGTCCAGTCAACATGTACAACCAGTTCGCCGACGTTGACAAATCAACCCTGGGGTTGACTGGATCAAGTCCGAGCTTGAGCCTGTGCAGTGCCGCCAGGATCGTCGGCGTCATCGCGCTGACCTTGAGCGCGTCCGCCTTCCTGCTGCTCATCGGCGCGTCCCACATCGGCTGACTCGGCAGCATCGACAGCGCGGTCCGCAACCCCGCGAGTGCCGTGCAGCCGGAGCGTGCGATCGCCGGCAGCACCTCCTTGATGCTGTTCGGCAGCTCGCGGAGTTGCGCGGTCTGCGTTTTGAACAGCGCGGACTCGTCTTCGTCCGGCAGTCGGCCCTCTGTGAAGAGGAACCACACGTCCTCGAACGTGCGCGTCCTGGCCAGCTCGATCGCGTCGTGCTCGCGGTAGTGGTAGTAGCCCGCGGCCCCGTTCACGTCCCCGATCAGGGTCGTGGTGACGACGACGTCTTTAAGCCCTTTGGGTGCATCAATCAACATGTACAACAGGCTCCGTCAACATGTCATGTACAGTCAATGTTGATGGAATCAATGTTGACGACGAATCAAGCTGCCCGCCGCCTGGGCGTCAAACCGGCCACGGTGTACGCCTACGTCAGCCGCGGCCTCCTGACCAGCAAGAAGGTCAACCGGCAGAGCATGTTCGACGTCGCCGCGGTAGAGGCCCTGGCGCAACGCACTGGTGCGCGCGGAGCAGTGGCCGCTGTGACCGATCGCATCCGCACTCGCATCTCGCTTCTGGAGAACGACCGCCTCTACTTCCGCGGCCGGTCCGTCCCGGAACTGTCGAGCACCAAGCGGTTCGAGGACGTGGCCCACTGGCTGTGGACCGAGATCGACTCGGTCGGCATGCAGTTCCCCGAGGGCCAGGAGATCTGGATGGCCCTCCCCGAGAGCGCCACCCTCACCGACCGCGTCCGCGTAGCCGTGGCTCTCGCCGGCGCCGGCGACCCGCTCCGCTTCGACCTCTCCCGCGCCGTCACGACGGCCAAGGCGCTGATCGCGGACGTCGTCGAGTCCCTGCCCCTGCTGCAACGCCCGCAGGGCACCGACATCGCCGAGCGCCTGTGGGCCCGCCTCTCCCCGGCACCGCCGCAGCCCGACCTGCTGAACATCGTGCTCGTCCTGCTGGCCGACCACGACCTGGCCATCTCGACCATGGCCGCCCGAGTCGCCGCCTCCGCCCGCGCCCACCCGTACGCCGTGGTGTCCGCAGGCCTGGGCGCACTCGAAGGCCAGAAGCACGGCACCGCGAGCACCCTCGCCCACCGCTTCCTGCTGCAGGCGAAGGCTGACCCGATGGGCGCCATCGCCGAACACCTGCGAGCTGGGCAGGCGATCCCGGGCTTCGGCCATTACGTCTACGAACGCCGCGACCCCCGAGCCGACCACCTGTTCGCCGTCCTCCGCAGCCACGGCGAACTCGTGGCGGACAAGGTGATCGCCGCCCAGCAGCAGACGTTCCCGAACATCGACCTGGCCCTGGCCCAGCTCGGCGTGATGTTCGAGATGGCCCCCGACGCGGGCGAGGCGATCTTCGCGATCGCCCGGATCGTCGGGTGGATCGCGCACGCGATGGAGGAGTACGCCGAGCCT
>JAVXWK010000674.1:0-3155 GCA_032230575.1 Pseudonocardiales bacterium
CGGCTCGGCGTACCGCAACCTCGGGATCGAACCGCTGCTGGAGGCCGTCGTGGCGTACCTGCCGTCCCCTGTGGACGTTCCGCCGGTGCGCGGTGTCGACGGCGAGGAACGACCCGCCGACCCATCGGCTCCGTTCGCGGCGTTGGTGTTCAAGGTGAACGCCACCGCCACCGGGCGGTTGACGTACGTCCGCGTGTACTCGGGCACCCTCCACAAGGGAGAGTCCGTGTTGGTGGGCGGCCGGATCGAACGCATCGGCCGGATCCTGCGGGTGCAGGCCGATCGTCACACGCCGGTCGAATCCGCGGTCGCCGGCGACATCGTGGCTCTCGTGGGGCTGAAGTCGGCGCGCACGGGTACGACCCTTTGTGCGCCAACGGCTCCGCTGTTGCTCGAACCACCGGTTTCTGCTGAACCAGTGGTTTCAGTGTCGGTTGAAACGAAGGCTTCCGCCGACAACGGGCGGCTGGCCGAGGCGCTGGCGCACCTCGTCGATGAGGATCCGTCGCTGCAGGTGAGGACGGACCCCGAGACCGGTCAGACGGTGTTGTCGGGACTAGGTGAGCTGCACCTGGAGGTCGCGGTGGAGAAGGCGCGCACGAGCCACCGCATCGAGATCACGATGGGCCGTCCTCGGGTGGCCTATCGCGAGACTCTGGCGTCGGGTGTCAAGGGATTCGTTCACAGGCACGTGAAGCAGGACGGAGGTGCGGGACAGTTCGCGCACATCGTGATCGACACCGAACCGCTGGAGACCGGCTTCGAGTTCCGCTCGACGGTCACCGGTGGGCGTGTGCCGCAGGAGTTCGTCCGCGCGGTCGAACAGGGCTGCCGTGACGCGCTGGCCGAGGGACCGCTCGGCCACCCGGTGACGGGGCTGCGCGTGACGCTCACCGACGGGTCCACGCACGTCAAGGACTCGTCGGAGATGGCGTTCCGCACGGCGGGCCGGATGGGGTTGCGCGACGCCCTGAAGGCGGGCGCGATGACGTTGCTCGAACCGATCGCCGAGGTCACGGTCACCGTGCCCGAGGAGTACATCGGTGGCGTGCTCGGTGATCTGGGCGCGCGGCGAGGCCGGATCCTCGGTTCGGAAGCCAGGAACGGTGAGACCGTGGTGACGGCTTCGGTGCCGCTGGCGGAGATGTTCGGTTACGTGACGCGGTTGCGCAGCCGGACGCAAGGCCGCGGCACGTTCACCGCTCGTCCGACCGGCTACGCGCCGGCGTAGAACGCAGGCCCGCTCTCGATTCCCGGGAGCGGGCCTGTTCCTATCGCGGCGCCCGAGCGGGCGGTAGCTCGTGTGAACAGGTGGGCGCACCTGCGGCCCTGGCCCGCCGGAGATCGAGGTACGGACCGGCGATCTGGTCTCGCGCGACAGGTGCGAGCGCCGTGATCGCGTCGCCCGCCGCCAGGACCTGGCGCCGCATGCGTTCGTGGTCAACGGCTTCGGCGCCGAACGACGGGGCCCAGAGGGTCCACGGGCCGGAGATCATCGCCATCGTCGGCACCAGGTGTGAGTGGAAGTGCGTGCCGATACCGCCGAACGAGCACTGCGGCGGTGCGCGGCCCGGCACCGGGAGGTCGCTGCCGGGCAAGACGAAGGTGCGGTCCACCGCGCGTCCCGCCAGCGCCACCGAGGCTGCCTGGGCGAGTGCGGGACTGCCCGCGAACCAGCCGGACAGCTCGGCAGCGCCCGTCGGTCGCAGAGAACCGTTGCTGGGCAGGAACTCACGGGTGCCCAGGTGTTCCAGGACGAACGCGAACGCCACGGAGCCCGAGTCGTAGTCGGCGTCGAGCGCGCGGGCCCGGAACTCACTGCCTTCCGACGAGCGGTGCAGGTGTGCGGTGGCGAAGTCGAACTCGAGGGTGCGTGGGCGGCAGCGCAACGGCAGGCGGGCGAAGTGCTCGGCGAGGGCCAGGAGGCCGACGGTTCCGTTCTCCTGGACCCAGCCGACGCCGTCGGTGTTGGTGTCGAGAACGACGCGTTCGGGGCTCTGGCCGGGCAGGGTGGCGATGAGCGAGCGGGTGACGGCCGGGAGACGGGCTGCCAGCACGGCGATGGTCGTGCGGGTGCCGACTTGGAGCTTCGAGGCCGCGTAGGAGCCGACGAACACGCCCGGCACGCGGTAGTGGGTGCCCGTGTGCGGGTCCCAGTAGCCGCGGACCTGGTCGTGGGGGAACGGGAAGGCGACGATCACGCCTGCGGCACCGGCGACGCCCGCGTCGATCATGTCGCGGTCGAGCAGGGGTTCGGCGAGGTAGCCGCGGTCGACGGGCGGGAAGTCGCGCAGGACCACCTTGCCGTGCGCGGTGGCGGCGGTGATCGGCGTGCCGAGCGGCAGGTGGACCAGTTCGCCGGAGCGCAGACCTGGGGCGGAGTACGGGATGGCGGCCGCGACCGGGACGGCGCCGCCGGACAGGAGCAGACCGGGACCGGGTTGCCAGCGCTGGATCGGGATGCGTTCGGAGCGGACGGACATGCCGGGCAGGTGGGAGACGCGGCGTTCCAGCCAGGAGATCAGCCGGTTGTGGGCAGGACTGCCGGTGGAGCGGACGCCGAACCCGGCCACGGTCGCGTTCAGCTCGCGCAGTTTTGAGACGGAGGCGAACGACCGGTCGTCGATGGAGGTCGGACAGTCGCTCGAAGCGGTTGCCGGGGAGGTCAGTTGGACGCAGAAAACCGTTACGACACCTATGAATCCAAGCCATCTGGCAGGCAGCACGATGCCCACTGTGAGCTGTGCTGAGGCAGCCTCACAATCCGCCTTCCAGGTAACGCCCGTCAACAGTGAACGAAATGGTTCATACCAATTGCGGGTACGGTCCGCGAGATGCGCTTGAATTCGACGCTCGGCCGCATCGCGGTGATCGCGTGCGCGCTGTTCACGCTCGGCTCGACGACCACCGCGAACGCCTCGCACGGCGCGGAGTGCAAGACTCCGTCCATCGACCGGTTGCAGCAGTGGATCGCCAGTGGTGAGGGTGCCACGGAACCCGCGACCGGCAGCATCCTCGTGCCTCGCAACCGGCACGACTACACGGCGAAGATCAAGTTCCTGGCTGACGACTGGGCCGTGATGGTCGTCTGGCTGGGCAACAAGTTCGAGGCCCAGGCGGATCTCACGAAGTCGCACGGGTTCTGGATGACCTAC
>JAVXWK010000726.1:0-4534 GCA_032230575.1 Pseudonocardiales bacterium
CTGCGTGACGCGAAGAACGCGGGCGAGCTCACGCCGTTGCTGAACCGCCTGCTCTCGAAGGACCCGAAGGACCGGCCGGCGGCGCAGGAGGCCGCTGAACTGTTGGCTTCCGAGCCGCAGCCGTCCCAGCCCCTCGCCATTCCCCAGCCGCGCAGGCTCAAGCCGCGCAGGCTCAAGCCGCCGAACCGCCGGATCCTGGTGCTCCTCTCGATCATCGCGGTGCTCGCGATCGGCGGTGGCGCGGCGGCCGCGTACTGGAACGAGACCGGTGGCGGCTCACCGACCAACCAGAGCGGCTTCCCCACCGAGGAGAAGCCCCGCTCCTTCTCGGCCGACGAAGCTGTCGCGTTCGTCAAGGGGCACTACGACCAGCTGCCGGGCAACCCCACCGCGGCGTGGCAGAACCTCGACGACCGGTCGCGGGAGCCGCAGGCCGACTTCGTGAAGCGCTGGAAGGGCTACGCCTCGGCGCAGTGCACCATCCTGACCACACTGGTCCACTCGGACGGTCCCAACTGGATCGTCCCCCTGGAACTCGCCCTGGTCACGGACGTGGGCCAGCAGGCAACCATCCACGTCGACGTCTCGGTCGCCGCGGTCAACGGCGAGATGAAGATCGCCAGCCTCACGCAGAAAGGCTGATCAGCCAGAAGCTGCCGCCACCCACGATCACGCCCATCGCCGTGCCCGCGAGCACCTGGGCCGTGGTGTGGTCACCCAGCTCGACGCGCGACCACGCCACCAAGGCGGCGGGCAGCGCGATCAGCAGCAGCCACGGGCCGTAGACGATCGCCAGCGTCACGACGGCGGCCCACGCGACCCCGGCGTGCAGCGAGATCTTCCACTTCAGCCCGAACGTGATCGCCATGCTGACGATCAGCGACGCGAACATGCTGCCCGCCAGCGCCAGCATGGAAGTCGGCGCATGACCCAGCACCATGATCACCGTGCCCGCGGCCAGCGAGGCACCGGCCGTGACCAGCGGAACGAGCCGCCCCTCGCGGTTCGTCACGTGGTGGCCGTCCCACTTGCCCTTGCGCGCGCCACGCACGATGACGGCCATGGGGATGACGGACGCCGTAATGGCGACCACGAACCCCCACAGCAGCGTCTTCCACACGGTCTCGGAAGCAGCAGCCACCGCGAACGGCAGCAAGATCACCCAGACCCACGGCGCCAGCACCTCGGTCGCGCCGCGAGCGACCTTTTTGATCAAATCTCTCAGACCAGTCTGCGATCAGTGGCCCAGCGGGAGAGCTCGTACCGGTTGGAGAGCTGGGTCTTCCGCAGGACGCTCGACACGTGCGTCTCCACCGTCTTGACGCTGATGAACAGCTCGGACGCGATCTCCTTGTAAGCGTATCCGCGCGCCAACAGCCGCAGGACGTCGCGTTCACGAGGCGTCAGCAGGTCGAGCTCGGGGTCGCTGATCGGCGCGGCACCCGGCCGGTCGGCGAACGCGTCCAGCACGAACCCGGCCAGCCGCGGCGAGAACACCGCGTCGCCCTCCGACACCCGCACGACGGCCTTGACCAGCTCCTGACTGGAGATCGTCTTGGTCACGTAGCCGCGGGCACCGGCGCGGATGACGTTGATGACGTCCTCCGCGGCATCGGACACCGACAACGCGAGGAACGTGACCTCGGGAATCTTCGTCCGGATCTGCCGCAACACCTCGGCGCCACCGCCGTCGGGCATGTGCACGTCGAGCAGCACCACGTCCGGCTTGTGGTGCGCGATCCCCGCCACCGCCTCGCCGACGCTGCCCGCCTCGCCGACCACCTCCACCTCGTCGGTGATGTTGTCGAGCTCAGCGCGCACCCCCGCGCGGAACAACGCGTGGTCATCCACCAGGAACACCCTCACGCTCACGTCCTGGCCTCCGTCTTCCTCGGCATCTCGAGCTGCACCTCGGTCCCCTCATCGGGTGCGGTGCGCAACCGCACCTGACCGCCGTGCCTGTCCATCCTCCCCCGGATGCTGCCCGCGAGGCCATGCCGGTCCTCCGGAACCGCGTCCGGGTCGAAACCCTTGCCTCGATCCCGCACGAACACGGTCACCTTGTCCGGTTCGATCTCCGCGTACACGCTGACCTCGGCGACGCCCGCGTGCTTGGCCGCGTTGACCAACGCCTCCTTCGACGCCTGCACGAGCGCGTACATCCCGTCCTCGAGCTCGCAGTCACCGACGACGACCTGGGACACGGCGATCGCGAAGTCGTCCTCCACCTCCGCGCACGTCTGGGCGATGGCGACGCTCATCGTCGTCGGCTGCTCGCCCACCTCACGGCCGTACAGCCAGCTGCGAAGCTCGCGTTCTTGACTGCGGGCCAGGCGCTTCACCTCACGCGACGACTCGGCCTGCTTCTGAATGAGCGCAAGCGTTTGCAGCACGGAGTCGTGCAGATGAGCCGCGATCTCCGCGCGTTCCTCCGTGCGGATGCGCGCCGTGCGTTCCGCGTCCAGGTCGCGCACCAGCCGCATCCACAGAGGCACGGTCAGCACCGCGACACCGATCAACGTCGCCAGCACCGAGAGCACGACGGTGGAGAGGTTCTGCATGGAGTCGTTCGCAACGAGGAACGCGGCGACACCCGCCAGAACCAGCGCCGCTCCCGCCACCGTCCGCACGATCCCCGTCTTCCCCTGCGCCAGCGCTCCGTCCCGCCACCGGCGCCGTTGTGCCTCGTCCGCTTCACGCCACACGACCGCGGCGCCCACGAGTGCCACCGCGATCGGGCCGGTGATCCAGCCGCTCGCACCGCTGCCGATCAGCCCGGTGAAGACCGCGACGCCGATGCCGAGAGCGGCGAGACCGACGGCCTGCTGCCACTCCTTGCGGTCCTTGTCGGTCTCCGGTTCCGTCACGGCCGACTGCGGGACGAACATCCACAGCAACGCGTAGGCGACGATCCCGACCCCGCTCAGCGCGGCGAACACGGCGAAGATCGCGCGCACCCAGAAGACGGGTGCGCCGAGGTGTTCCGCCAGCCCGCTCGCGACGCCCGCGACCACCCGGCCGGTGCGTCGACGGCGCATCGGCTCGATCTGTGCACTCACCATCCGATCGTCACACGTCCCGGCGAGTTGTTCATCAGGGATGACCCCGGTTCCGTGAATCAGGGCTGGTCCCTGATGTGGTTCCAGGCGTGACAGCGCAACCTTGTCATCGTGAGCGGGACTGAGAAGGCAATGCAGGGCGTGGCGGACACGCTCAGGGAGTTCTGGGCCCACCGTCCGGTGCGGCCCCGCGCCGGGCGCAAGCTCGGCGGTGTCGCGACCGGGATCGCCATGCGCTTCCAGATCGACCCGGTGATCGTGCGGATCGCGTTCGTGGCGCTCGCGTTGTCGGGTGGCGTCGGTGTGCCGATGTACCTGGCCGGCTGGTTGCTGCTCCCGGAGGAGGGCGACCAGGTGTCGCCGCTGGAGGCCCTGATCAACAAGGGCACCAGCTCCATGTCCCAGGCGCAGACCGTGCTGCTGGGGTTCCTGATGTTCCCGGCGCTCGCGTTCACGTTCGGCAACGGCGGGTTCCAGGTCGTCGTGACGCTGGCGGCGTCGATCGCGTGCATCTACCTGCTGCAGAAGAACCGCGGGCACCTGCAGCCGGCCACGACGCTCGCGGACCAGCCGCCCGTGCCACCGGTGCCGGGGGCGCCGGCCTGGGACCCGCTCGGCGCCGCCCCGTTCGCCTGGGACCTGCCCGAACCCGCGCCCAAGCCGCAACCTCCGGCACCTCGTCCACGCAAGCCGCGCGTCGCCGCGACGACGCTGGGCGTGGCGGCGCTAGTCCTCGCGGGGTCCGCGATCGCCGGGGCCTGGGCGCCGTGGTTCACCGCACCGCACATCATCGGCCTGCTGGTCGCGGTGCTCGCGGCCGGTCTGCTGGTCGGGTCGTTCGTCGACGCCGGCCGCGGCCTGATCTGGCTGCTGATCCCGCTGTCCGTGGTGGGCTTCGGCATGACCACGGTCGGTTTCGACGGCCCCAACGACTTCGGCGACCTCAAGTCGACGCCGAAGACCGTCGCCGAGGTGAAGGACAAGTACGAGATGAGCGTCGGCAGCGTGATGCTCGATCTCCGCGAGCTGCCGGACTCCGGTTCGGTGAAGACCTCGGTCGAGGCGGATCTCGGCGAGCTGGTCGTGCACGTGCCGAAGAACGCCGACGTGACGTTCAATTGCGAGGCCTCGTCGATCGGTGAGCTCAACTGCCTCGGCAAGCAGGCGGAAGGCAGCACCGTGCAGGTCGGCGGCACGGATCTCGGCGCCAACGGCGAGGGCGGCTTGAAGATCGACCTGGACGTTCTCACGAACGTCGGAGAGGTGAAGGTGCTCCGTGACTGACCAACGGCCGGTGATGCGCAGGCGGATCGACCCGCTGGGGCTGATGTTCGGGATCGGCGGCGGGCTGATGGCGGCCTACGTGCTGAGCAACGGGACGTTCTGGTTCGACTTCCGGTGGGCGCTGGGAGGAACGGCCATCGTGGTCGGACTGGTTCTGCTGTCCAACTCGTTGAGACGCAAGTCCCACGAAT
>JAVXWK010000738.1:0-3360 GCA_032230575.1 Pseudonocardiales bacterium
CTGCGTGAAGTTCCCGACCCGCCGGTAGCGCGCCCCCGTCCGGCGGCGCGCGATCCCGAATCTCACCCCGGCCGCCTCCGAGAGCGTGTAGTGAAACACCGTGCGGCGCTTGAAGCGGCGGGGCGCCGCCCTGAGATTCGTGACGCTGGGCGGCGTGCTGTCAATGGTCGGGCCGGGTGGAGGGGGCACGAGCGGTGAGCCCGCCGGACCATGGCACTGCGTCGTGCCAGAGTCGCTCCAGGTCTTCCCCGCGACCGGCACGAACTGCCAGTCGTAGCTCAACGCGTGAAGGGTCAGCTTGAGGACACCGAAGGTGTGGTTCTGAGCCGCCTGGCTGCCCACCATCCGCGAGGGGCCCAGTCCGGTCATGAACGCTCCCCCGGTACCGACCACGAACTCCCGGATGCCGACAGCGTTTGTCGTGCCGTTCCCGTCACGGGGTGCGAAGCGCTCGTAGTTGTGGCTGTGCCCGGTCAGCAGGATCTCGGCGCCCGCGTCGTCCAAGTCCTTCCAGAGTGGGTGCATCGTCACGTGACTGCCGTCGTGTCCCGAGCTGTAGCGCGGGTGATGCCAGTACGCCAGTGTGCAGGCTGCGGGATGCGCAGCGAGGTCCGCGCTCAGCCAGCGCTCCTGGATGGAACCGGCGCCGCACGACACCCGGGTGCAGTTGGAATTCAGCGCGACCAGGTGCCAGCTCCCGACGTCGTAGCTGTAGTAGCCGCGACCGCGTGCGCCCGCCGGCCCGTTCGCCGCGCCCGGTCCGTTGAAGTAATCGAAGTACGCGCTCCCCGCGCCGTCATGATTGCCGAGGACCGGCCGGCTGATCGACTTGACCCTCCCCCACGTGGGGTTGTAGACCGCGTTGAGGTTCGACGCCGACGGGCTGTCGTACTGGATGTCCCCGAGTGGAAGCACGGCGGCGAGGCCGGCGCCCACCAACAGGTCGGAGGTCGCCCGCTGGCGGCAACGGGTGCTGGTCCCGGCACCGCCGTTGTAGCCGGGGTCGTTCGGATCACAGGCGATGTCCCCGGCTGCCGCGATCACCGGGTCAGCCGTGGCCTCGGCGGCGCTCAGGCCGACTGCCACGAGCGCGGTCGCCGCGGCCGTCGCGACCCGGCGGGCGCCGAACCTCACGGCGCCGCCTTCAGAGCAAGCACGGCGGCGCCGCTCGGGGACGCCGTGGACAGAGTCCACGCGAGTGACTGACTGCCTGGGGCGGATACGACCCGGTAGGCCGCGCGCCCCCTCACCGTGGACGCGGTGAAGTCCTGAAGCTCCGCGAAAACGGTCGTCGCCAGCGTGGACGTGGCCGCGCGCGGGAAGTTGATCGCCCCGAGAACGAGGTCGTTCGCATTCGTGGTCGCGATCGTCGGCGTAGCCGCGGTCGTCGACGAGGCATTGCCCGTGCCTGCGGAGGCATCGACCGCCTGCGTCGCGGCCACCCCGCTCCACTCGGAGACGTTCGCGCCGGCCAGGTCGGGCGCCGAGAGGTTGACGGTGACGCCAGCGACCGGCGCGGCGCCGGCGCTGTGCCAGATCTCGATGCGGGTGTTGGACCCGGAGAGCAGCCCCACCGAACCAACCGTCCACGGGTTCCCGGCAGAGTCGGCGACTCCCGTGACCTTCGTCGTGGTGCCCGCCTGCACGGCGATGGTCACAACGAGCGCGTCACCGGCCTGCGACGCGATCGGAACCGCAAGGCTCGAGGCGGCCGTCGGCGTGCCGCCCGTCTGCTGCTTCACCAGGGCGATCCGCTCCGGGGGCGGGGGCGCAGGAGTAGACCCCGCGAAATCGTACGTCTGCACGTCGAACGTCCGGCCCAGTGCGTCCGTCGGCGCAACCGTGACCCTCGCACCGTCGACGCTGACCTTCAGGAAGTGGAAGACCTGGTCGATCGAAACCGGTCGCGCCGCTGCGCCGCAGGCGCTCCCGCCGATCGTGTAGGACCAGCCGACCGCGTAGGCCACCGGCGCCCCGCACCTCGTGGCCGGCTGCAGGCGCGCGCCACCGCCACCGGTCACGTATGTCACCAGGCTGTCGTCGCCGGCCTTGGCGTTACGCGTGTAGTTGTGCGCGTGGCCGCTGAATCCGATGTCGACCCCGTGACGTGCGAGCAGACCCTCGAGGCTGTCCGGTCCGCGCAGCCAGGTATCCGACAGCTCGGTCCCGTTGGCCGAGTACATCGGGTAATGGAAGAACGCGAACTTGAGCGGCGAGGGGTGAGCCCGCAGGTCGTTCTCGAGCCACTGGTACTCGGCGCTCGACGGCGTCCAGTGGGTGTCGTAGTCGTTCCGATACTCGTCGGCCGCGCCGTCGTTCGCACCGTTCCACGCGGCCTCCAGCACGTAGAAGCGCGCGCTGCCGGCGTCGAATGCGTACCACGCGCTCGGGTAGCTCGCCGAGTTCGTCCCGTTGACACAGCAGTAGGTCTCCGTTGCGTAGCGGCCGCCCGAGCTGGAGGTCGCCGTCGGCTGCGGCCAGATCGAGAGGAAGGTTCTGTTGAAGCCGTGGTTGCCGGTCGCGCTGAAGAACGGAATCGAGGCGCCGACCTGCTTCCAGTGCTGAGGGGCGAACACCCCGCTCACGTTCGTGCCGGCCTGGCGAAGGTCGCCGTAGTTCGTCTGAGTCCCGGAGGGATAGGCCGTGTCGCCGCTGCCCACGGCGAACCGCACGCCGCTCTCTGACAGCTGGGTCATCAGCTCGGCCTGCCTGTTGTCTGCGCCGGCCTCCGCGTCGCCGGCCGCACCCCAGTCACCGAGCACGGCGAACGAGAACGGCTCGGCAGATCCGGATGGAAGCTGTGCAGGGAAGGCCGGGGACGCGTCGGACCCCAGCAGGTCGATCACCGGCGTGGCCGTCCCGGACTCGACGCGGTAGCAGTAATGGGCGCCGGGTCGAAGGCCCGCGAGCTGTGCGCGCCACTGGTACTGCGCGACCCCGTTGACCGCGATGCTGGTCCTCGACGCCGTCTGCGTGTGCGCGGTGCAGGACTCCACGCCCGTCTCGCCGTACTTCACGCGGCCGCTCGTGCGCGAGCGGTCGGTGGCCCAGTTGACCATCGCGCTCGAGCGGACCACGTCGGTGAGGTACGGGTAGCGGGTGAGCTGCGGCTCGTACGCCGTCGCGGCCCCCGGAAGCACCAGCCCCACGAGGGCGAAGGCAGCGACGCAGACAGAGGGGCAGGTACGGATCACACGAGTCCACCGACGCTACGCCTAGGCGGAGTAGCACCACAAGCCGCCGATGGGTGACCTTTCTACCTACGAATGATGAGACGGGGCCGAAGCAGGAGCGCCAGGCTCCCAAGCAGGAACAGCGCCAGTCCGCCCAGCAGCGGGACGCCGTAGTTGACCCCCGTGG
>JAVXWK010000761.1:0-8922 GCA_032230575.1 Pseudonocardiales bacterium
GGTGGAGATGACCTTGCTGATCAGCGGGTTGCGGATGTCCGCCCGGACGAACTCCGCCCTGCCCATCCTGCGCAGGAGATCACGTGGCGGCGGCTCGGTGTCCACACCGAGCACGCGCTCGATGTCCGGGTTGGCGGCGAACCGCGCGGCGAGATGGCCGCCGAGGAAGCGGCTGACTCCGGTGACGAGGACGACCTTGGGCGTCATGCGACTCCAAGCAGAAGGGCGTTGCGATTGGTCGATGCTACAAGCCAGATGTGAAACCGGAGGGGGCCGGAACGCGGTCTTGACGCAGGTCACGCAGGCTTTACCGGCTAATCACCCGATCGGCGGCGACCGTTCCCGTGTTTCCCGCGGCTCGTCTCACAGGGTGATATTCCGTGCCGACGCAACCACCGCTGACAGGTCCCGGAAACGCAACCGCCGCCGGTCACCGTGAGGGAACCAGCGGCGGTGAGAGCGCAAGCGGGCTTACTTGCCGCGCTTCCTACGCTGAACCCTGGTCTTGCGCAGCAGCTTGCGGTGCTTCTTCTTCGACATGCGCTTGCGGCGCTTCTTGATGACCGAGCCCATGCGGGATCCTTAGCTCTAGACGTTGCTTTGACTGGCGCGCCCCAGCCTTGGCCGTGTCAAGCACGGCGCGCCGGTAAGCACGATCGGCCTACCAGTCTACCCGCTGGGGTTCGCCAGTCTTCAGCCACCGTCAGCCAGCGTCGAAGTACGCGTTCTCGAGGTAGGCGTGGACCGCCTTCTCGGGCACCCGGAACGACTTGCCGACCCGCACCGCGGGCAGCTCACCGGAGTGCACCAAGCGGTACACGGTCATCTTCGAGACCCGCATCATCGAGGCCACTTCAGCCACGGTCAGGAACTGGACCTGAGCGAGACCTGTTCGTTCGTTCTCCTTCGCAGGCATGTATCACAGCATCCTTCGACACGTGTCGTGCCGTCGGTCTTCCCCACCGACGGTTCGACACGCACGTGCTGTCTTGAGAGTAGCGGGACTGGTGTGACTCCTGCGACGTCCAAGCGAGGTGAGCTTCCGTCAGTCCTCGTGTTGCTTACCCAGTTCGACCGAACGGTCACGCGCGCTTTCGATGGCGGCCAGCAGGGCCGCACGGACGCCGTGCCTCTCCAGCTCGCGGATGGCCATGATGGTCGTTCCCGCAGGTGAGGTGACCGCCTCGCGCAGGATGACCGGGTGCGACGAGCCCTCGTTGAGCATCGTCGCCGCGCCCACGGCCGACTGGATGATCAACGTCGACGCCAGGTCGCGCGGGATGCCGAGCAGAATGCCCGCGTCGATCATCGCCTCGACCAGGAAGAAGAAGTAGGCAGGACCCGATCCGGACAAAGCCGTCACCGCGTCCTGCTGCGACTCCGGCACGATCGCGACCTTGCCCACGGTCGAGAGGAGCTCCTCGACGACCTTGAGGTGCTCGGGCGTGGCGTTGGAGCCGCCGGAGACCGCGCTCATGGCCTCGCCGACGACCATCGGGGTGTTCGGCATGACCCGGACCACCGGCGTCCCGGCGGGCAGCCTGCGCTCGTAGAGAGACGTCGGCAGCCCCGCGCACAGCGAGACGATGAGCGTGCCGGCGCGCAGCACCGGCTTCAGTTCGATGAGCAACGGCTCGATGTCCTGCGGCTTGACCGCGACGATCAGCACGTCGGCCTTCTCGGCCGCACCGGCGACCGTCACGGCCTCGAACCCGTACTGCTCGGTGAGCGAGCGCGCACGGGCCTCGTGCTTCTCCGTGAACATCAGATCGGTGGCCGGCCGGCCGCCCTGCAGAAGCCCGGACAGCAGCGCCTCACCGATCTTGCCCGCGCCGAGCACCGCGATCTTCGTCATCGGTCAAGTCTCACACAGCAGGCGTCAACGCCAACTGCCGTGCCTGACACACCAGCCTGCCCGCCGAGTCGATCACGGTGGCGTCCTCGTCGAACCACTGCCCGTGCACCGCCTGGCAGGTCACGTGGATGCGCAGCCACCCCGGCGCCGGCCTGGCCCGCAGCAACGCCGTCAGCTGCACCGTCGGCGACCACCCGAAACGGCCGAGGTTGAACGTCACCGGCATCGACAGGTCGCCCGCGAGCAACGCGAAGAACGGGTCCGGCTGCTCGTCGATCGGCCGTGCCCAGAGCTTCAGGGTGAGAGGCCCGTCCGTGCGCCGGTCCAGGAACGAGGCGCTCTCCCGGTCCACCCGCAGGTCGCACAGGCTGCCGACCTTGTAGATGCCGCCGGTCGGGAACGTCGCCAGCTCCACCGAGCCGGGCGGCGGCGTGGCCGGGATCGACGGCAGGTTCACGTAGTCGGCGCGGTGGTCGGGGATCCGTCCCGTGGTCACCGAGGCCTCGACGCACACCTGGCCGCGTTGCTCCAGCGACACCGCGACGACCGTGGCCGTCCGCCCGGCCTTGCGGATGTCGGTCCTGACCAGCACCGGCCCGACCTCGGGAGCGCGGAGGAACTGCGCCGAGACCGCGAGCGGCTCGCCGTCCGCGACCTGGGAGGCCGCGCGCGTCATCACCGCGAGGAGGAAGCCGCCGTGGGGTTTGGGACCGACGGTCCACTCGGCGGGAAGAGACGCCGTGAAGGTTCCGTCACCGAGCGACCGAACCGCGCTGGACTTGGTGAAGGTCATGAGCGGCTGGCCAGCGACCGCAAGAAGAAAGTCACGTTGGCAGGCCGTTCCGCTAGTCGCCGCATGAGATATCCGTACCACTGCTCGCCGTAGGGGACATAAACCCGAGCGCCCAGACGCCGCTGTTCCTCGGGCCGGATGCCGTAGAGCATCTGGTACTCGAACTCGGTTTTGTCATACCAGCGCGCCCTCTCGCCAATGATTTCGATCAGGCGAGGGTCGTGCGTGGCGAACATCGGGTAGCCCTCCCCAGCGAGGAGAACGTTGAGGCACCGCACGTAGTTCAGATCAACCTCGTGGGGGTCCTGGATCGCCACCTCCGGCGGCTCCGCGTAGGCCCCCTTGACCAGCCGCACCCTGCTGCCAGGCCCCGCGAGCTGCTTGCAGTCGTCGAGCGTCCGGTGCAGGTACGTCTGCAGCACCGCGCCCACCCACGGCCAGCTGCGCCGCAGCTCCTGCAGCACCCGCAGCGTCGAGTCCGTGGTGGTGTGGTCCTCCATGTCGAGCGTCACAGTCGTGCCGCACTGCTCGGCCGCGGCACAGATCCGGCTGGCATTCGTCAGGGCGAGCGATTCGTCCAGCGACTGTCCGACCGCGGACAACTTGACGCTCACTTCCGCGTCCTGGGCCAGCCCGGCGGCGTGCAGCGCGTCGAGCAGTTCCAGGTAGGCCTGCACGGTCTTCTCGGCCTGCGCCTTGTCCGTGGTGTCCTCGCCCAGGTAGTCGAGCGTCACCGGCAGCCCGAGGCCGCGCACTACCTCGACGGCGTCCCGCGTGGTCTCGCCCGCGACGAATCTTTTGACCACATCTCGGCTGATGGGCGCGTTGGCGACGAGGTGGCGGACGGTCTCGTTGCGAGACGCGGCCATGATCAACGCTCGCAGCGGGTTCACACCACGAACCCTAACCCGGACTCACCGCGGCAGTGCCGAACGACCCTTCCCGGAACCGCCCTCGGTGGACCAGTCCAGATGCAGCCGCGCGAACAGCAACGACTCGGCGAGCATCTCCCTGCGCGCCGCCGGAGTCGCGGCCCGCCGCGTGTTGACCTCCAGCACGACCTGCCCGTCGAACCCGCCGCGCGCCAGCATCTCGCACAGCTCCGCGCACGGCTGGGTTCCGCGCCCCGGCACCATGTGCTCGTCCTTCGGCGCACCGGATCCGTCGGCGAGGTGTATGTGCCGCAAGCCGTCGCCCATCCGCTTGGCCAGTTCCAGCGCGTCCATGTGCGCGGCAGCCGAGTGCGACAGGTCCAGCGTGTAGTTCCGGTGTCCCACGTCGGTCGGGTCGATCGAGGGCTTGAACGCCGTCATCTGCACCGAACGCCCACGGCCCAACGGCCGGCGCACGGGGAACATGTTCTCCACGGCGATGGCGATGCCGCTCTCGTCCTCCAGCGACGACACCAGCTCGGCGAACCCGTCGGCGTACTTGCGCTGCCACCGGAACGGCGGGTGCAGCACCACGGTCGGGGCACCGAGATCGGCGGCGGCCTGCACCGACTTGCGCAGGCGCTCGACCGGGTCCGGTGACCACACCCGTTGCGAGATCAGCAGGCAGGGGGCGTGCACGGCGAGAACCGGCATGCCCGATCGGGACGACAGGCGGTCGACCGCGCGGATGTCCTGCGACACCGGGTCGGCCCACACCATCAGCTCGACACCGTCGTAGCCCAGTTCGGACGCGATCTCGAACGCCGCTCCGGCAGGCTGCGGGTAGACCGAGGCCGTGGAAAGCCCGACCGGGATGCGGGCGGTCAACTCTTCACCAGCAGCATCGCCGCTGGTGAGACGGTCACGATGAGGCCCACGAGCACGGCCAGGACAGTGGTGTGGAGGTCGTCCGCTCGGCGGATCTTGCGAACCAGCAACACCAGGCCCACGGTAACCGCAAGCGCCACGACGAGTGCGGCGGCGGGTGCGGAGCGCCACAGGAAGTTGAAGGCGAGCCACAGGGCCGCGCCGCCGAGCACGCCGACGGCGAGCTGGCCGATCATGATCAGCCATTCCTTGCCGGGCGAGCGGTTCGGCTCCTCCTCCGGCTCCTCGGCAGCCTCGTCGACGTCGTCGAGACCGGCAGGGCCCTCGTCTTCGTCCTCTTCGTCGTCCGAGAGGTAGTCGTCCTCGGCGCGGTAGACGGCGTACTCCTGCGAGTCGTCGTCCACGTACGGACCGGGGTGGGCCGCGGTCGACTCCATCGGCGCCAAGGACAGGTCGGTCTGCACGTCCGCGTCGTCGTCGCTGAACCAGGCGTCGGGGACGTTGCCCGGCAACGGCTCCGGCAGCTTCGGCGGGGCGGGCGGCACGATCAGCACGGACTCGGTCTCGAGCGCGGCGATCTGGTCCACCGGTGCCTTGGCCGGGATGCGCGGAAGCTGCTCCGTCATCGCCTCACGCGGCGGCGGGCCCTGCGGACCTGGTTTGTGGACCGGCGCCGGCATCTGGACCGGCGGCGGCACCGGCTTCGGGGGCCGGGTGATGTTCGTGCGCGACGGGGCCGCCGGCGGTGCACCCGCGTCCAGGCGCGAGCTCACCTCGGGGCGCGGCATGTCCGAGCGCGAGGGCGCCTCGGGACGGGCGGCCTCCGGACGGGGCATGTCGGGACGCGACGGCTGGTCCCTGACCTGGTCGCGAACCTGCGGCACCTGCCGGGTCTGCTCGGCGGCGGCAGGGGGTGGCGCGACGGGTGTCGCGGGGGGCCCGGGTCTGCGCACCTGCGGCGGTTGCGCGGGCGGTGCCACCTGCGGTTTCGGCTGGTAGGCGGTGCGCTCGGCAGCAGGCGGGGCGGCAGGAGGCTTCGCGACAGGGGGTGGCGCGACGGCGGGAGGTTCGGGAGCCGCGCGACGGCCGCTCGGAGCCGGCTCGTCGTCGCGGATCGCCATCAGGCGGCCGCTGTCGGACAGGACCCGCTCGATGATCGTCTGGGGCGCGGTCTCCGGCTGCTGGACGTCGTCCTCGTCGTCAGCGGCCCGGCGGCGTCGCCGACGTGGCGCACTCTCTGCGCTGCCCCCGTACTGGGCGAGCAGCTCAGCGACAGTGCGCTGCGTCTGGTCCGATCCGCTCTCTCGACTCATCAACTCCACCGTGCCCCGTGCTGGCCAGTACGTCCAGTATCGCTCTGGTCCGTCCCATCAGTGTGATCCAGCCGCCTGAGGATGACACCCTCCCGGAGTGCCCAGGGGCAAATCTCCAGCTGCGTGAGTGACAGGGCTCGCATCGTCGCCTCCGCGACCAACGCACCCGCGACGAGCTGATGCGCGCGAGACGTGCTCACGCCTTCCAGCTCAGCCAGGTCGTGGGCCGACATCCGGGAAATGAACGCGATCAGCTGCCGCAGGCCCGCGTCGGTGAGCACGCGACGTGCCCTGGGCCCGGCAGACGATGGCGCGGCCCCGGTGAGCCGCGCCAGTGTTCGGAAGGTTTTTGAGGTCGCAACCACCCGATCGGGTTCACCCGCGCGTTTCAGCTTCCGCGCGACGGGCGCGAGCTGCTCGGCGAGCCAGTCGGTGGTCTCGCGGACCTCCGAGCGCCGGGGCGGGTCCTTCTTGAACCGGGTTCGCGTCAGCCGGCCCGCACCCAGCGGGACGGAGAACGCCAGTTCGGGGTTCTCGTCGCGACCGATGGCGAGCTCCAGCGAGCCACCACCGATGTCGAGGCTGAGCAGCTTGCCCGCGGACCAGCCGTACCAGCGGCGGACCGCGAGGAAGGTGTACTTCGCCTCGTCCTCGCCGGACAGCACCTTGAGCTCGACCCCGGTCTCGGTGCGCACCCGGTCGAGCACCTCCGAGGAGTTGCCCGCCTCGCGCACCGCCGAGGTCGCGAAGGCCATCAGGTCCTCGCAACCGGACTTCTTGGCCGACGCCTTGGCGCCGGCCACCGCACGGACCAGCTGGTCAGCGCCCGACTTGGACAGCTGCCCCTTGTCGTCGAGCTGCTCGGCGAGACGCAGGATCGTCTTCTCGGACGTCATCGGGATCGGGTGGGCACCACGATGCGCGTCCACCACCAAGAGGTGGACGGTGTTGGAACCCACGTCGAGAACGCCCAGGCGCACGCCGGAAACGGTACCTGGTCGTGTCCGTCAGGACTCGAACTTGTAACCGAGACCCCTCACGGTCACCAGGTGCCGCGGGGCCGACGGGTCCGGTTCGATCTTCGACCGCAGCCGCTTGACGTGCACGTCCAGCGTCTTCGTGTCGCCGACGTAGTCCGCACCCCACACGCGGTCGATCAGCTGGCCGCGGGTGAGCACCCTGCCGACGTTGCGCAGCAGGTACTCGAGGAGGTCGAACTCCTTGAGCGGCAGGCTGATGTCCTCGCCGCTGACCGTGACGACGTGACGCTCCACGTCCATGCGCACCGGGCCGGCCTCGAGGATCTGCGGGAGCAGGTCCTCGGACTCGCCGCCGCGGCGCAGCACCGCGCGGATGCGGGCGATGAGCTCACGGGCCGAGTACGGCTTGGTGACGTAGTCGTCGGCGCCCAGTTCGAGGCCCACGACCTTGTCGATCTCGCTGTCGCGCGCGGTCACCATGATCACGGGCACGGCGGAGCGCTGCCGCAGCTGCTTGCAGACGTCGGTGCCGCTCATGCCGGGGAGCATGAGGTCGAGCAGCACGATGTCGGCACCGTTGCGGTCGAACTCCTCCAGCGCCTCCTGGCCGGTGGCCGCGAGCGCCGCGGTGAACCCTTCCTTGCGCAGCAGGAAGGCGAGCGGATCGGCGAAGGACTCCTCGTCCTCCACGATGAGCACCCTGGTCACAGCTCTCCTCCTGAGTCACCCGCGCCAGTCGGCACGAGAGTCGGGTTGGGCTCGGCCGCCGCGGCCGGTAGCCGCAGCGTGAAGGTGGATCCCGTTCCTGGCAGGCTCCACAGCTTCACCTCGCCGCCGTGGTTGGCGGCGACGTGCTTGACGATCGCGAGCCCGAGACCGGTGCCTCCGGTCGCACGCGATCGAGCCTTGTCCACGCGGTAGAACCGCTCGAAAACCCGTCCCTGCTGGTCCTCGGCGATGCCGATGCCGCGGTCCGTGACGGCGATCTCGACGTGCCCGTCGACCAGCCGTCGGCTCACGCTCACCGGACTTCCGGGAGGCGAGTACGCGACAGCGTTGTCCAGCAGGTTCGTCAGTGCCGTGACCAGCAACGAGCGGTCGCCCGGCACGACGAAGCCACTCGGCTCGTCGGTGGTGATCGCGATGTTGACCGACTCGGCGGCGAGCTTGGACCGCGACAGCGCCTCGTTGATCACGACGTCGATCTCGGTGTCGGACAGCTCCGGCAGCTTCTCCGCGCCCTGCAGGCGGGACAGCGCGATCAGCTCGGTGACGAGCACGCCGAGGCGGGTGGCCTCCTGCATGATCTTCGCGCTGAAGCGGCGGACCTCGTCCTGGTCGTCACTCGCGTCCAGCACGGCCTCCGCGAGCAGCGCGAGGGCGCCTACCGGGGTCTTGAGCTCGTGGCTGACGTTGGCCACGAAGTCGCGTCGCGTCTTCTCCAGCCGCACCGCCTCGGACTCGTCGGCCGCGTCCACGACCGTGAAGCCCTCGGTGAGCAGCCGGACCTCGGCGTGCACCGCGGCGGGCTGACGGCCCTTGGTGCCCTCCGGCGGCGAGACGTCGACGTAGACGACCTCGTTGCTGTTGCGGACGGCCTCCGCCGCCTTGCGCGCTCGGTCGTCGACGCGGTTGTTGCGGACGACCCCGAGCTCTTCGGCGCGGGGGTTGTGGAGCACGACGTCACCGAAGTGGTTCAGCACCACGATGCCGTCGTGGGAGTCCTGGACGATCCGCTGCATGAGGTCTGCGACCGTCAGGCCCTCGGGGGCCTTCGGGTGTCTGGGAGCGGTGAACCTGCCAACGAAGAAAGCGGCGATCACGCCGATGAGCGCGAGGCCGATCGACACAGCGAGGTAACCCGTTGTGGTCACGGGCGAATGGTAAGCATCTTTCCGGTGTCCTGGCCTAGTGCCGAAGCGTGAACCGTGATACCCGCGACACCTCAGTGGACGGTTGTTCCGTCCCTGGTCAGCCCTTGTTCACCCAACCGTGTCTTTCAACCGTGAACGGCAACGCACGCGGGGACCTTTCGTACTGTCATGCAGTACGAAAGGTCCCCGCGTGAGAAATCAGCGGCCTTGGTTGGCCACTGCCGCGATTGCGTCCTTGGCGGCGTCCGGGTCGAGGTATTCGCCACCCGGCTTGAGGGGCTTCAGGTCCTCGTCGAGGTCGTAACGCAGCGGGATGCCCGTGGGGATGTTCAGTCCGGCGATGGCCT